>DATKBB010000101.1:0-3994 GCA_035514295.1 Candidatus Limnocylindria bacterium
GATCATGGGCGCGAGCACCGGTCGCGGGGCAACGGCGCGGGCACAGGCGCACCTGCGCGATGGTCTGGCGTACACGAATGGCTTCGTCCTCCCCCTACCGGAGGTGCTGGTCGGCCAGGCGGGCGACAAGTTCGACGACGAAGGGAGTCTTTTCGACGGGGCCACCAGGGATGAGGTTCGCGACCTACTGGTGTCGCTGGCAGCCTGGACGCGACGGCTCCAGCGCTTCGAAGGTGAGGCCGTCGCAAGTTGATCAGGCCGCTCGACCAGAAAGCTGCTAACGTCGGCTGGAGGGCCACTTGGGTCATCGGAGGGCTGACTGTCTGGCTGGTCGTCGTGCCGCTGGCGATCTGGTTGCTGAGACCTGGACATGATCGCCCGATCTCGACTGCGGCCTGCACGCCATCGCGGCAATCCGCGGGGCGGCGTTCATGGTGGCGGTCGTCGGCACGGCGCTGGGTCCCGTGCTCGTGGCGGTGATCAACGAGGCCAGCGGTAGCTTCGAGGCGGTTGCGCCGCTGCTTGTCTGGATCCCTCTCACGATCGCAGCTGCCGTGCTGGTGGCACGTCCGCCCCACAGACTGGCGGCGGGCGAGGTGTAGCGCAGCCTCACGATGCGATAGCATGGAGGTGCGCTCGGCTCTGGCAGCGCTGCTGCCAGGCGTGCAGCTTCGCCTCCGCCGGTCAGCCGGCGCGATGCGCGCGACGTCGTTCCAGCGGGCCCGCGCCGCCAACTGAGAACGGAGTCGATGAGTAATGACCTCAGAACGGAGTGATTCCGTCCAGCCGTCCGGACCGCCGCCTGGCGGTCACGCGCTCGCGCTGCTGCGTGCCCTTCGCTATCACGGGGTCAGATTCGTGCTTCTCGGGCGCGCTGGGGCTTGGGCTCACGGCGCGCAACTGCCGATCGGAGACATTGACATCTGCCCCGACCCGGATCCCGAGAATCTCGAGCGTCTGGCGGCATGCCTGGCTGGCGTGCGGGCTCGGCCGATTGAGCGCGACCCTGCCCATAGGGCCGATGGCGGGGACGCACCGCAAGTGTCGCGGGAGGCGCGGGATCTTGACGGTCTCTACTCCACGATGCACGGGATGCTGGACGTCATCGTCAGCCCGTACGGTCACGGGGGCGACGGCTCACTCAGCTTCGAGGAGCTTGCCGCGCGGGCGGAGACACGGATTTACGGCGGCCAGCCTCTACGCGTGGCGGCAGTCGACGATCTGATTGCCTCGAAGCTGACGTCCTCGTCGCCGAAGGATCGGACCACCGTCGAGGAGCTGCGGCGAGCGACCGGTTCCCCGAAGCCGTCAGCCGAGCGCTAGCCAGTGCCCGGGCTTCAACGAGCGTTGCGTTCGCTAGACGGGCTTTCCGTCGGTGACGCATTCGGCGAGCGCTTCTTCGCTGAACCCACAGCGATCGAGCAGCGGCGGCTGCCGGCGGCGCCGTGGCGCTGGACGGACGATACCGCGATGGCACTCGGTATCGTGCGCACCCTGGCCGAACACGGCAAGCTCGACCGGGACGCTTTGGCGGCGAACTTCGCCGCCCAGTACCTCGCTCAACCCGATCGCGGCTATGGCCGAGGGGCGCACGCCGTGCTCTCGTCCATAGCTCGCGGCAGCCGGTGGCAAGACGCCGCCATTCAGCTCTTCGGCGGCGAAGGATCGCGCGGCAACGGGGCGGCCATGCGCGTCGCTCCGCTCGGCGCTTTCTTCGCCGACGACCTCGATCGGGCCGCGAGCGAGGCCCAGAACTCGGCGGTCGTTACCCATGCGCACGCAGAGGCGATCGCCGGCGCGATGGCTGTGGCCGTCTGCGCCGCGCTCATGGCGCGGACGGTTGACGGCGCCTCATGGCTCGGCGCGCGCGCTCTCCTGGCCGCCGTGACTGGCTACGTCCCGGCAGGCGCGGTCCGCTCGGCGATCTCGAGGACGGTCGCCCTACCGGACGGGTACTCGAGCGTGCAGGCCGCCTCCGAGCTCGGCAGCGGCCAGCGGCTGCTTGCGCTCGACACCGTCCCCTTCGCCCTCTGGGTGGCGGTCCACTACCAGCACAATTACGAAGAGGCTCTCTGGGCAACCGTCGAAGGAGGTGGGGACATGGACACGACCTGCGCCATCGTCGGCGGCCTCGTCTCCCTCGTGGCCGACGTTCCCGGGGACTGGCTCGCTGCGCGCGAGCCACTGCCGGCGTAGCTGCTCGGGTTCGCGGAGGTCAAGCCGAAGGCGACCCAGAGCGGCCGTCAGCTGGCCGGTGGCTCAGTCAGAAGCTGAAGGTCGGGCTGGTCCTGCTGCAGCCGCTCCATGGCGAAGCGATTGCTGAACAGCACGAGGTGGCGACCCGCGCCGTCCCGGACGGTCAGAACGCCGCGGCGCGTGGGCAGTGAAGGGACCGTGTCGTCGCTGATCCAGCGAGCGAGCTCGTAAGGAGCCATGTCGACGCGCACGGGGCAGTCGAATTCGGTGGCCATGCGCTCAGCGGTCACCTCAAGCTGGAGCGGCCCCACCACACCTACGACCCGCTCGCCGTCCACTGCCACCGGCTCGAGCAGCCGGATAACGCCCTCCTCATCGAGCTGCTGGAGGCCGGCATGAAAGCGCTTGTAGCGCTTCCCGTCGAGGTTGCGCAGGTAGGCGAAGTGCTCGGGCAGGAAGGCCGGAATTGGGGGAAAGCGCGTTGCGGGATCCTCGGCGAGCGTGTCGCCGAGGAGGACGCCCGAGGCGTTCACCACGCCGACGACGTCGCCCGGCCCCGCCTCGCTGATGGTCTCGCGCTCCTGGCCGAACATCTCGTGCGCGTGGGCGAGAGAGACACGTCGCCCGGTACGCGAGTTGTAGACGCTCATGCCGCGCGCAAACGAGCCGCTGTGCACGCGCAGGAACGCCACGCGATCGCGGTGGCGTGGGTCGAGGTTCGCCTGAACCTTGAACACCTGCGCGCTGAACGGGCCGTCGAGCGGCTGCTCTCGGCCGTCGGCTGAGGTCAGCGGTTGTGGCGACGGCATGTAGCGCGTGAGCCCGTCCAGGAGAGAGTTGATGCCCTGGTTCGTTAGCGCGCTGCCGAAGAAGACGGGAGTTAGCCGGCCTGCATGGACGTCCGCCGGGCTCGGGCTGGGCGTGCCGTGCCTGACCAGCTCGATCTCCTCGAGTGCGTCCTGCCACGCCTTCTCGCGGCCTGGCGCCGGCTGCCACGCAGCAACTGGCGTGAGACGCTGCTCGCCGATCGTCGCCCCATGGGCGGTCGCGTCGACTTCGGCCACCGCCTCCGTGCTCAGGTCGACAATGGCGTCGAGCTGGCCATCCGTCCCCACCGGCCAGGTCACGGGAATCGGCGGCAGGCCGATACGCTGTTCGATCTCGTCGAGGAGCGCGAGGGGCTCGATGCCCGGCCGATCGCACTTGTTGATGAACGTGACGATGGGCAGGTGGCGCCGGCGGCAGACCTCGAACAACTTGAGTGTCTGCTGCTCGAGCCCGCGCGTACCGTCGACGACCATCAGCGCGGCATCGACAGCCCACAGCGTGCGATAGGTGTCTTCCGAAAAGTCGGCGTGGCCTGGTGCGTCGACCAGGTTGAACAGCCAGCCGTCCGATTCGAAGCGCAGCACCGTTGAGCTGATGGAGATGCCCCGGCGTCGTTCGATCTCCATCCAGTCACTGACCGTCGAGCGCGCCTGGCGCCGAGCGCGCACCGAACCCGCCTCGGAGACTGCCCCGGCGTGGAGCAGGATCTTCTCGGTCAGCGTCGTCTTGCCGGCGTCCGGGTGGCTGATGATGGCGAAGGTACGCCGGCGCGCAGCAGCAGGCGTGTCTACAGCGGCGGCGCGCGGCGTCTGTTCGGTCGAGGAACTCGGGGCAGGAACGGGCATAACAGTCGGCTCGTGTGATTCGTGGAGTACGGGCGGCAGCCGGCAGCACAGCCGGACGCTGTCGCGGCGGGCGGCAAGCCTCGTGCCTGAGCGAAAGGATAGCGCCTCTCAGGCGACCAGCCAGC
>DATKBB010000102.1:0-3181 GCA_035514295.1 Candidatus Limnocylindria bacterium
AGCAAGACGGCGCGCAGCCGTAGGGCGCGGCGCGCTAAGCGCACTGCTGGCAGGTCTGCGAACCCTTAAACTCCCGCTCGGCCGTCGGCGCCCTGTGACGGCATTGCTGCCTTGGAGATTGCGCCGTGCTCGAAATGTTCACCCAGCCCGAGATCTGGGTCGCGCTGCTCACGCTCACCGCGCTCGAGATCGTGCTGGGCATCGACAACATCATCTTCATCACGATCCTGGCCGGCAAGCTGCCCGAGCACCAGCGCGACCGCGCCCGGATCATCGGCCTGTCGCTGGCCATGTTCATGCGCATCGGCCTGCTCTTCTTCATCTCCTTCATCGTCGGATTGACGGAGCCCCTCTTCGAGGTCCTGGGCCGCGCCTTCTCCGGCCGAGACCTGATCTTGATCGGCGGCGGCCTCTTCCTCATCGCCAAGGCGACCTTCGAGATCCACGAACGTCTCGAGGGCCCGGAAGGCCACGCTTCGGGCAACGCGCGCGCGGTCGCCTCCTTCGGCACGGTCATCTTTCAGATCGTGCTGCTCGACGCCGTCTTCTCGCTCGACTCGGTCATCACCGCCGTGGGCCTGGTCGACGAGCTGCCGGTGATGGTCATCGCCATCGTCGTGGCGGTAGGGGTGATGCTCATCTCGGCCAAGACGATCGGCGAGTTCGTCGACCGCCATCCCAGCCTGAAGATGCTGGCCCTGGCCTTCCTGCTGCTGATCGGCACGACGCTGATCGCGGAGGGCTTCCACGTCGAGATCCCCAAGGGCTACATCTACTTCGCGATGGGCTTCAGCGTCTTCGTCGAGGTGCTCAACCTGCGCACGCGCAGCCGAAAGCCGGTCGAGCTGCGCCCTGCCTACGTCAAGGACCGGCCGGACAAGGTAGAGCCGGCCGATGAAAAGCTGGCTGATGATTCGCCCGTTGACACGCCTCCGGTTGACCCCGACGATAGCCGCCTAACGCAGCAAAGGGGAGACGATGGGCGACAAGGGACCGGGCAGCAAGGGCGGCGGCAAGAAGCCGAAGACCAGCACCAAGAAGGCCAAGAAGGCGGCCGGGGAGAACCGCTAGGACCTGTCTAGCGGCCCAAGGGGATCAGCAGCGGCTGGATCTCCGGCGGGCACCGGGCGTCCTGGCCCGGGCAACAGTCAATCGGCCGGTGCGACGAGCGGCTCGTCCAAGGTGAGCGTGACGGACTTGAGCAGCGCGATCTCGATGCACGCCACGTCAGGTCCCAGGTTGCCGCGCCAACCCTCGAAGACCGTGATCTGGAGCCTGCCGTCCGCGTCGCGCTGAGCGTCGACGGCGGCCAGGCCGTAGCAATCCTGCACGCCGCCCCAGTAGTAGACCGTGATCGTGCGCCCGTCCGGGGCGATGCTGATGCGATCCCAGACGTGGGGCCGCGGGTCGACGATGCCCGGCTCCGGTTCGACGGCCAGCGCGCCATCACCCATCGGTGGCTGAGCGCCTGGCTCAAGGGGCGGGGCGACGACCGGCTCGTCCGGCCCCAGGCCTGGATTACCGTCACTGCCGCCGCCGCCGCCGCCGGGCAGCTGCCGGTCGAGCGTCGTGCCCCCTTCGTCCGGAGGCTGCGTGGCGGGATCCAGGGCCGCCGCCGGGGAGCAGGCCGCGATCGTCGTAGCGAGCAGCAGGGTAGCCGTCAGCCAGAGGCCGATCCGAGAGCGGTGCAGGGTCATGGGTCGCTTCTCCATCGAGTGCGAGAGGGGCCGCCGGCGAAGGCTCGCGCCGTGCCTCTGCCCAAACAGACGCGCCCTCTCCGGGCGGCGGTTCCTCCAGCCGGCCAAAGCGCAACAGCCAAGCCGGCCGCAGATGAGGGACGCCCAGTCGGCGGGCCCAGCTGGAGCCCAGCCGATCGACGTCGTCGCCCGTGGCGCGGCGGGCCTCGCGACAGCCCAGCCCGGCGGCGACGTAGGCCAGCATCAGCTCGTCGATGGTCGGTCCGTCCAGAACGTCCAGACCCAGGCTGCGATCGGCCGGCTGGACTGACAGCAGCAGCTCCAACTCGCCCGCCGGCCGCAGAGCGCAGCTCAGACGGGCCAGCAGGTCGGGGTCCGGGAGGGCAACTCCGCGCAGCAGCGAGCCCCAGGGCAGCACGACGGTCAGCAGGTCGACCTTGCCGGCCAGCGGGCCGGGCAGCCGCTCGGCCGACGTGGCAAGGAACAGTGCGTTGGGCAGGCCACCCTTGCGTTGCTGACGGGCGGCCCTGAGCGAGGCCTCGCGCATGGCGGCCGCGTCAGCGTCGGCGCCGATGACCAGCGCGTACGGCTCCCGACGGGCACGGCGAACCACGGCCCGCCCATCGCCCGTACCAAGATCGAGGATCACCCGCTCGTGGCGGGCGATCAGCGTGTCGAGTTAGCCGACGTCCAGCTCGAAGAGCCGGCGGCCAATGACCTGGCGCATAGTGCCGTCAGTGTACTTGGCTGTGTGTGCCGGGGCCAGCATCTCGCGGCTCGAAACCGCCCGTGCGCCGCCTGGCGTATGGCTGGGCACGGGCTCTGGAAGTCAAGAGGAGGATCGGGCATGCGGCAGTCGAGTGGGTACGGGCGCGGACTGCTCCCTGCGATCCTCCTCGTTTTCTATGGCTGTGCCGCTGGTCCCGCCGCGCAGGAGCCCACGCCTCCCGCCACGGCCGCTCCGCCTCCACCCACCGCCGCGGCCACTGTCGCGCCGACGGCCGAGCCCACGCCCACGCATGAGCCCACCGAGGCACCCGCTGCCACGGCCACTCCCGTCTCACAGAACCCGGACGATTACTACGGGCCCGGCGATGGTGGCGGCACTGCGACTACCACACCGGCGGCCGGCGAACCGACCGTCGCGGTCACCAATTCGGCCAACCACGAGTCGTTTCTCGTCGGTCCGAACGGGTTTGCGCTGTACACCTTCACGCAGGACTCTCCCGGCGCGAGCAACTGCAGTGGCTCGTGCGCCGATGCCTGGCCGCCGCTGACCGTGGCCATGGGCGAGTCACCGGCCGGCGGCCCGGGCGTGACCGGCGCACTGGCCACGATCGAGCGCGACGACGGCACGTGGCAGGTGACCTACGACGATGCGCCGCTGTACTACTTCGCGGCAGACACCGCCGCCGGAGACACCACCGGCCACGAGGTGGGCGGGGTCTGGTTCCTGGCTACGCCGTAGCTCGGCTCAGCCTCTC
>DATKBB010000103.1:0-19017 GCA_035514295.1 Candidatus Limnocylindria bacterium
GGCGATGGCGGCTGTGACGAGGGACCGGCGGAGGGCCCGTACACCATCGCCGGACAGGACACCGGCCGGCTGCTGTGCGCCGAACAGATCGTGGGCGCGCGCTACGACTGGACGGACAACCGGCTCGACATCCTGTCCAATCTGACCGATTTCGACGCCGACTACGGCGCCCTCTACGCGGTCTGGCTGGAGGCCGGGCCGGACCTCTGAGCAGGCGCACTCAATTGCCTCGACCGGGGGCTCGTGCTATAGTCCCGCGGCAACTGCGCTGGCGGCGGCATTAGCCGTCTGCCCTTCGCGGTGCACCGGATCTAACGAGCATTACGAGGGATCAAGCCTGAGTCGAGAGCTGCGAGTAAACGAGATGATCCGCATCGCACAGGTGCGGGTCGTCGATGAAGAGGGAACCCAGCTGGGGGTAATGCCCACGGCCGAAGCCCTCCGGCTCGCGCAGGAGCGAGGCTTGGATCTCGTCGAAGTCGCCCCGATGGCCACGCCACCGGTTACGCGGCTGCTCGACTACGGCCAGTTCAAGTACGAGCAGGCACGTCGCGAGAAAGAGGCCAGGCGTCACCAGCGCTCGGTCGATTTCAAGGAGATCCGGCTCAAGCCCAAGATTGGTAAAGGCGACTTCGACACCAAGGTCCGCCGCGCCATCCAGTTCCTGGAGGACGGCGACCGGGTCAAGGTGACCTGCCAGTTCCGCGGGCGCGAAGTGAGTCACGCCCACCTGGGCCGTGACCTGCTCGTGCGCTTCGCCGAACAGGTCGGTGAACACGGCATCGTCGAGCGGCAGCCGCTGCTCGAGGGCCGCTCGATGTCGCTGGTCATCGCCTCGACGCACAAGCCCAAGGTGCAGCCACCGCCCAAACGGGACGCGACAAGGGACGAAACGGAAGAAGAAGCACCAGCCGCCGCTGAGGGCGAAAGCCCGGCCCGAGCCAACGGCCAGGCGCCGGCCCCGGACCAGCCGGCGGCGGCGACGGAAGCTCAGCAGCCGGCCCGCCAGCCCCAGGCCGCAGCCTCGAGCCCGGCCGAGCGGTAGGAGAACAGCAGCAGATGCCCAAGATGAAGAGCCACAAGGGAGCCCAGAAGCGCTTCGGCGTGACGGGCAGCGGCAAGATCGTTCGCGTCAAGTCGTGGCGTGGCCATCACCTGCAGATCAAGTCGTCCCGCCGCAAGCGGCGCTACGCCGGCAAGGTCATCGTCGATGGCAGCAACGCCTCGCAGGTGCGCCGCATGCTGCCCAACCTCTAGGAGCGACTGAAACAGGATGGCACGCGTCAAGCGCGGGGTAACCTCGCACAAGAGACACAAGCGGCTGCTCAAGGCGGCCGAGGGACGGCGCGGCACGCGCTCCAAGCTGGTCAAGCCGGCGCGCGAGGCGCTGCTCCATGCGATGGCCTACGCCTATGTCGGTCGCAAGCAGCGCAAGCGCCAGATGCGCAGCCTGTGGATCATCAGGCTCAACGCCGCCGCCCGCCAGAACGGGCTTACATACGGCGCCTTGATCAGCGGTCTGAAGCAGGCGGGCGTTGCCCTCGATCGGAAGGTCCTGGCCGACATCGCCGTCCGCGATGCGGCCACGTTTGCCAGCATCGCCGAGGTCGCGCGGGCCAGGTAGCGGCACACCTGCCGTGGACCTGGCGTCCTTCTCCACCCAGCTCGAGGATCTTCGCCGACGTGCTCAGCAGGCCGTCGCGGACTCCGCCGATCCGCGTGCCCTCGACGAGGTCGAGACGGCCTACCTGGGCCGGCGCGGCGAGCTGCGCACCCTGCTCGCCCAGATCGGCCAGCTGCCGGCGGAGGACCGGCCGCGCGTTGGCGCGCTGGCCAATCCTGTCCGCCAGGAGCTGGAGGCGCGCATCGCGTCGCGCCGCGAGCGGCTCGAGCAGATCGCCCTCGAAGTGCGCCTGGCGCGCGAACGGACGGACGTCAGCCTGCCCGGCCGGCCGCAGCCGCGTGGCTCGCTCCATCCGCTGATCGAAACGGAGCGTGAGATCGCGCGCATCTTCGGCCAGTTCGGCTTCGTGACCTACGAGGGCCCCGAAGTCGAGACCGACGAGCTGAACTTCCAGGCGCTCAACATCCCGGCCGACCATCCCGCGCGGGACCTGTGGGACACGCTCTACGTGGCCGGTGCGGACGGCCGCTACCTGCTCCGCACGCACACCTCGCCGGGCCAGATCCGGGTCATGCAGGCAGGTCCGCCGCCGATCAGGGCCCTGCTGCCCGGCCGGTGCTACCGCTACGAGGCGGTGGACGCCAGTCACGGCTTCGAGTTCTTGCAGGTCGAGGGGCTGATGGTCGACGAGGGCACTACCCTGGCCCACCTTCGCGGGCTGCTCGACGAGTTCGCGCGCGCGATGTTCGGGTCCGACACGCGCACCCGCTTCCGACCAGGCTACTACCCCTTCACCGAGCCTTCGGCTGCCTTTGACATCAGCTGCCAGATCTGCGGCGGCTCGGGCTGCCCGGCCTGCAAGCGGACGGGCTGGATGACGATCCTGGGCGCGGGCATGGTCCACCCGGTCGTGCTGCGCAACGGTGGCCTCGACCCCGAGCGCTACCAGGGCTTCGCCTTCGGCATGGGCACGGACCGCATAGCCATGCTGCGCCACCGCATCCCGGACATCCGCGCCTTCCTGGACAACGACCTGCGCTTCCTGGAGATGTTCTAGCCATGCGCGTGCCGCTCTCCTGGCTGCGCGAGTACGTCGACTTCGACTTCACCGCCGAAGAGCTGGCCGAGCGCTTGACGGCGCTGGGCTTCGAGCTGCAGGGGATCGAACGGATCGGTTCGGATTGGAGCGACGTGGTGGTGGGAGAGCTGCTGGAAGTGGCGCCGCATCCCGGGGCGCACAGCCTGTCACTCACGCGCGTGGTCGTGCAGGAGGGCGGGGAGCCGTTGTCGGTGGTCTGCGGCGCAACCAACATCCATGCCGGCCAGCGCGTGCCGGTCGCCCTGCCCGGTGCGGTCCTGCCCGGCGGACGCCAGATCGGCGTCTCGCGCATACAGGGCGCCGACAGCCAGGGCATGCTCTGCTCCGGCGACGAGCTGCGCCTGACGCCCGATGCAGACGGCATTCTGATCCTGCCGCCCGAGACGCCCTTGGGGCGGCCCCTGGCCGACGTCCTGGGCGAGGTGGTGCTTGACCTGGACGTCAAACCCAACCGCGGCGATGCCCTCTCACTGATCGGCCTGGCTCGCGAGGTGGCCGCCATCTCGGGCGGTCGGCTGCGCTGGCCGGAGATCAGCGTGCCCGAAGCCGGCGACATGACCGCCGAGCACCTGTCGGTCGAAGTAGAGGACGCGCAGTTGTGCCCGCGTTTCGTCGGGCGCTATGTCGACTCGCTGAGCGTGGCGCCCTCGCCGCTGGAAGTTCAGCTGCGGCTCGGCGCGGCCGGCCTGCGGCCCGTGTCCAACGTGGTCGACGCCAGCAACTACGTGATGCTCGAGTTGGGCAAGCCCATCCACACCTTCGACGCCGCGGCCGTGGCGAAGGGTCGCATCATCGTCCGCCTGGCTCGTGCCGGTGAACGGCTGGAGACCCTCGATCACATCGAGAGGGAGCTGAGCCCGGACACGCTGCTGATCGCCGACCCCAACGGCCCGCTGGGCATCGCCGGCGTGATGGGCGGGGCGAGCAGCGAGGTGGGCGAGGGGACGACCGCCGTGATCGTGGAGTCGGCCATCTTCGATCCCATCTCGATCCGCCGCACGGCACAGCGTTACGGTCTGCGCAGCGAGGCCAGCGCCCGCTTCGAGAAGGGCCAGGAGAAGCGCCTCGCGCTGCTGGGTGCAGACCGCACGGCGCAGCTCATCGCGGCTTGGGCCGGGGGCCGGCCGGCCGCCGGGGTCGTCGATACGGATCCATCTGTGGAGGGGCCACGCCGGCTGGCCTTCCGGCCAGCCCGTATCGGTCGGCTGGTGGGTGAGGCTCTGGAGGCACCGCTGCTCCAGTCGCTGCTGGCGCGCGTCGAGATTGCCAGCGAGCCTGCCCGGCCGGGGGACACCCTATCCGTGGTGGAGGGGGAAGAGCCCCTCGTCCTGGACGAGGACTCGGCCGAGGACGCGCTGGTGGCGCTGGTCCCGTCTCATCGAAGGGACCTTGCCATCGAGGCAGACGTGACCGAGGAGGTCGCCAGGCTACACGGCTACGAGCAGATCCTGCCTCGACTGCCCGATACGCCCATGCCTGTCTACCGACCGGAGCCACGCCGCTTCGCCGACGAGGTGCGCGTGCTGCTGGCCGGCCGCGGGCTGGCCGAGGTGGTTACCAACGGCCTCATCGGCCCCCAGGACCATGCCGCGCTGGGCCTGCCGGCGGACGATCCGGCCACCATCCGCGTGGCCAATCCCGTGACGGAAGACCACGCCGAGCTGCGCCGTTCGCTGCTGCCCGGGCTGGTGCGCGTGCTCGTGCTCAACGAGCGACAGCGACGCGAAGACGTTGCCGTCTTCGAGCTGGGCCCCGTGCACGAGATGGGCACGACCGAACCGAGACAGCGCACCCAGCTGGGCATCCTGCTGGCCGGTAGCTGGCTCGTCCAGGGCTGGTCCCAGCCGGCTCGTAAGACCGCCGTGGATGACGTCAAGGGCATGATCGAAGTCGTCGCGCAGCGCCTGGGCGTAGGCGGCGTGCACTACCGTGCCACGCAAGTGCGCGAAGGCGTGGAGCATCCCGGTCGCACCGCCACCGCGTGGGCCGGCACCGCGCGGGATGAGTCAGGCGAGGTCGAGTTGGGACGCATCGGCGAGGTTGATCCGCGACTCCTGGCCCGCTACGAGGCGCGCAGCGAGCGGGCGGCCTTCGCGCTGCTCGACATGGCGACGCTCCGCCGGCTCGCGCGCGACGTGGCTCAGGTTGGCCGTTTGCCGCGGCTGCCGGCCGTCGAACGGGACCTGGCTGTGGTCGTCTCGCGGGACTTGCCGCAACTCGACGTGGAGCACGAGATTCGCGCCGCCGCCGGGCCGCTGCTCGAGCGGCTCTCGCTCTTCGACCGCTACAGCGGCCCGCCGCTGGAAACCGGTGAAGTCAGCCTTGCGTACCGGTTACGCTTCCAGCCCATGGATCGGGCGCCGGCCGAGGGAGAGCTGGACGAGCTGGTCCAGGGCATCGCTCAGCGGCTGGCCGAAAGGCTCAGTGCGCGGCTGAGGGCATAGGGAGGGGCGCGTTCGGATGGCCGTCGATCTGGTACTCATCCTGCTCATTGCCGGTGGCTTCGTGGTGGGCTTCTTCCGCGGGGCCATCCGGCAGCTGACGAGCATCGGGGCGCTGCTGATCAGCTTCCTGCTGGCCGCCTACCTGGCCGGCCCGCTGGGCGGCTGGCTGAACGACCAGGCCCCCACCTACTCGATCTCGTACGCCACGTTCTTGGCCTTTGGGGCCAGCTTCCTGCTGCTGCTGACCGCCGGGGCGCTGCTCTTCCAGGTAGCCGGCGCGGACATGGCCATCTCGCGCAACGCGCTGCTCGACGACGTGGTCGGCGGACTGCTGGGCGGCGTGCTGGTGGTGCTCGTGCTGAGCAGCCTGCTGATCATCCTGGACAACTACTTCGTGCGTATCGGGACGTCACCCACGACCGAGTTCCAGATACTCCGCGAGGCGCACGTGGCCACGACCGGCTCAGCCGTGGCAAACGGGCTGCGCTCGACTGTCGTGGCGCTGATGCTCGGCCTGCTGGGTCCGATCCTGCCGCGCGAACTGTTCCCCTGAGCGAGGCCGCCCTGAGCGACGGGCAGACCCGTCTCGTGGCGGCGCCGGCGCGCGAGCTGCTGACCGTGGCCACGCCGCTGGCTGCCAGGCGCCTCCTCGGCTGGCGCATCGTCAGTCGCGACGCGGAGGGCGAGTGCCGCGGGCGGATCGTGGAGACCGAGGCATACGGCGGTCCTGACGACCGCGCCAGCCACGCCCGGGCGGGATTGACGCGGCGTACCGCGCCCATGTTCGGTGCGCCGGGGCTGGCCTACGTCTACCTTGTCTACGGCATGCACGAGTGTCTCAACGTCGTTGCTCACGAAGAAGGTGGCGCAGGTGCCGTACTGCTGCGCGCGGCCGAGCCGCTGGACGGCGGAGAGCTGATGCGCCGGCGCCGGGGCCGAGCTGGCTCTGTGCCCGCGCTGTTGGCCTCCGGGCCGGCCCGCCTGTGCCGGGCGCTGGGTGTCGACCGTTCGCTCAGCGGCCACGACCTGCTGGCCGGCGCGCGACTTTGGCTCGAGCCGCCGCCTGCCGGCGCGGAGGCGGCGGACGAGCAGGTGGCTAGCGGTCCGCGCGTGGGCGTCGCCTACGCCGGCCCGGACTGGGCGGAGCGACCGTGGCGGTTCTGGCTGAGCGGTCATCCGGCCGTCTCGCGGCGATGATCGACCGGCGCAGCCTCGAGCTGCTCGAGTTCCCGGCCATCCGGGCGCGCCTGGCCGACTTCGCCGCCTTCGCCCCGTCGCGCCGCCTGGCCGAGGCGGTGACGCCATCGACGGACCCGATCGTGGTGCGCAGGCTGCTCGACGAGACGGACGAGGCGCGCGAGTTCATGGTCCAGCGGCCCGATGCGGGCGTGGGTGGGGCACGTGACATCGAGCCGGTCATCGGCCGGGCGCGGCGCGGCGGCCGCTTGGATGGCGAGGAGCTGCTCGCCGTGCTGGACACGCTGATCGCCGCCGGGCGGTTGGCTGATGCCCTGCGCGGCGAGCGCCGGCCGCTGCTGCACGAGCTGGGCCGCGGTCTCAAGCCACTGCCCCAGCTGCGTGGCCGCCTGGAGGCCAGCGTCGGTCCTTCCGGGGAGCTGCTGGACTCGGCCTCACCGGCGTTGGGCGGCCTGCGCCGAGCGGTGCGCGTCGCCTACGAGCGGCTGCGCGCACGCCTCGAGCAGCTGGTCCACGGCAGCGAGCTATCCGGCACGCTGCAGGAGCCCATCATCACCCTGCGCAACGGCCGCTACGTGGTGCCCGTGCGCGCCGAGGCCAAGGGCCGGGTGAAGGGCATCGTCCACGACCAGTCGGGCAGCGGCCAGACGCTGTTCATCGAACCGCTGGTGGCGCTCGAGCTGGGCAACGCCTGGCGCGAGGCTCAACTCGCCGCCCAGGCGGAGGAGGAGCGCATTCTCGACGAGCTCTCTGCGCTCGTCGAGGCTCAGGCCGCCGCGCTGGCCGAGACTCTCGAGGCCCTGGCCCGCTTCGACCTGTGGCTGGCCCGCGCTCGCCTGTCGGCCGAGCTGGACGGTATCCGGCCGGCCGAGGCAGCGGGTTGGGAGGTAGAGCTGCTCTCCGCGCGCCACCCGGGCCTGACGGGTCGCGTGGTGCCCATCGACCTGCGCCTGGGCACAGACTTCCGCGCGCTGGTCATCACCGGCCCCAACACCGGCGGCAAGACCGTCGCGCTGCGCACGCTGGGGCTGCTCGCCCTGATGCACCAGTCCGGCCTGCACGTGCCGGTGGCCGAGGGCAGCCGCCTGCCCGTCTTCCGCGACGTGCTGGCCGACATCGGCGACGAGCAGTCGATCGCCCAGTCGCTGTCAACCTTCAGCGGCCACATGCGGGCCATCGTGCGCATCGTCGAGGGTGCCGGCGAGGGCTCGCTGGTGCTGCTCGACGAACTGGGCGCGGGCACCGACCCAACCGAAGGGTCCGCGCTGGCCCAGGCCCTGCTCGACCACTTCATCCGAGCCGGCGCGCTGGTGGCGGCCACGACTCACTACGCCGAGCTGAAGACATACGCGCACAACACCGAGGCGGCGCGCAACGCTTCGGTGGAGTTCGACCTGGAGACCCTCAGCCCGACTTACCGCCTGCGAATCGGCCTGCCCGGCACCAGCCAGGCCTTCGCCATCGCCGAAAGGCTGGGACTGCCCGCCGAGCTGGTCGCCGACGCTCGTTCGCGGCTCAGTCGCGCGCAGCAGGAGTTCGAGGCCACGCTCGTCTCGATCCGCGACGCGCAACAGACGACCGAGGAGGCGCTCGAGCGGGCCCGCGTGGCCGAGATGCGGGCGGCGTCTGCGCGGGCGGAGGCGGAGGAGGAGCGGTCGCGCGCGCGACGCGAGCGCGACGCGGCAGTGGCGGAGGCCCGGGCACAGGCAGAGCGGGCACTGGCCGAGGTGCGCGCCGAGATACATGCCGCGCGCGAGATGCTCGGGCGCTCTGCGCTGACCCAGCAGCGCCTGGACGAGACGGTGGCGCACCTCGAGGAGCGGCTGGCCGCCGTCCTGCCGGCAGCCGGCCAGCCGGCCGCCGAGGGGGCGCCGTCCGTGCCAGCGGCGCCGGCTGCCCTCGCGCCGGGTAGCCGCGTGCGCTCGCGAGAAGGCTGGCAGGGGCGGCTGCTGAGCATCGACGAGCGGCAGGGCCAGGCGACGCTGGAGGCCGGTGCGCTGCGCGTGACAGTGCCGCTTGGCGACCTGGAGCCGGTGACGGGTGGCGTACCGGGCGCCGGCCGACGAGGCGAGTTCGGGCCGGGCGGTGCGCCGGCCGTGCTTGGTTCGGGGGGCGGCGGGCGCGGGGCGGCCAGGGCAGTGTCGAGCGGCTCACGAGCCGTACCGTCTTCGCTGGACCTGCGCGGAGCCCGCGTGGAGGAGGCCCTGGAGATGCTGGAGCGCTACGTGGACCAGGCTTCACTGGCCGGCGCGGAGCGGGTAACCGTCGTGCACGGGCACGGCTCGGGAGCGCTCCGCGATTCACTCCGCGAGCGGCTGAGCACGCACGAGCTTGTCCGGAGCTGGCGACCCGGCGAGCGCGGCGAAGGCGGCGACGGAGCCACGATCATCGAGTTCTAGCTTTGCCGACGGCCCCACCACCGGAGTTGCCGCCCAGCGACGCTAACGGCCAAGTTCGCTGGATTCTGGGCCGCTGCGTGGCCGCCGCGCTCGCTGGAAAGCAACCGCCGGACATCCAGGACGTCCGTGCGTCCGCTGCGTGGCCGTTGGCTTCGCTCACGGGCAACCGGTGACCGGGCGGGAGCGGCCAACCGCGGGGGCCGGGACAACCCCAGGGTGCCACTGCGCCGCGTGGTGGCGCCGGTCAACTCGCGCTTGAATGCTGGGCGGCGGCGCTTCAGGGCTCGGGGGGCTCGGGGGGCTCGGTCGGCTCGGGGGGCTCCGTGGGCGGCGGGGTGATCGGCGGCGTCACCGGTGGTGGCGTCACCGGTGGTGGCGTGATAGGCGGAGGCTCGTCGGTGGGCTCTTCGGTCGGCTCCTCTGTCGGCTCGAGCGTGGGTGATGGTTCCAGGCTGGGCGACGGCGACTCGGAGGGAGACGGGGATGGCGAAGGCGAGGGGGCAGCGTCACAGCTGGTCGTGGGCGGGAAGGGGGCTCCCCACGACTCGCCGTAGGGCGTGAAGCCGCCGTTGAACATGTAGCTGGTCTCGGTGGGGACCGCCTCGTCAGGGCCGCCCTCGACACCCGTGCCGCGCTTCGCGCGCTCGATCCAGTCCAGGTTGGCCTGCTGCCAGGCCGGCTTATCGGCCTCCACCTCGTCGAGTACCAGGTAGCCCCTTGTCTCGGGCGTGCCGGGGCAGCCCTCGGTCCACAGGTAGTCATTGCCCTCCGTGTCGGTGATCACCTGCAAACCGCGCTTGGTGGTGTCCTCAGCGGGGACCGTGCCGTCGATGAACAACTCACGCACGGTCTCGGTCGTGTACGGGCCCGCGCGCATGCCGCTCCAGGCGTCCACGTCGGCCTCGACAATGCCGTCCGGCCGCGGGAAGTCGCGCAGCGGCCAGTCGGCCGTCACTTCGTTCAGGAATGCCTGCCAGACGGGCGCGGCCACGTCGGTCGAGATGACCGGATTGCGCGGCGTGGTCACCGGCGAGCCGTCGCTGTTGCCGTTCCAGGCGCCCACGACCAGGGCGTACTGGCCGGCGGCGCGGCCGGCCTCGTCGGGCGGCGCCAGATACCCGAAGGCGACCAGGTCGTTGGCATCCTGCGAGGTGCCGGTCTTGATCGTTGCCGGCCGCCGATCGCCGGCCGGGTCTCGAACCGCGAACCGGCCCCACACGGGGTTCTGGCCGGGGCGGGTGTTGCTGTCCAGCATGTGGGTCATGATGTAGGCGGCCTGCGGCGTGACGACCGGCTCGCCGACCGGCGCGCGATGAGGCGGCACCAGGTCCTGGCCCTGCGCATCGTGGACCTCGAGGATGTGCGTGTAGCCGGTGTAGCGGCCGTTGTTGGCCAGCGTGCCGTAGGCCACGGTGACATCGCGCGGATGGGCCACCTCCGTGCCCAGCGTGAGTGACAGCCCGGCTCTTGGCCGCTCGGTCTGGAACTGCATGCCGAAGCGGGAGGCCATGTCGAAGACGTGGTCGATGCCGTTGAGGTCGAGCGCCTTGACCGGCCCGATGTTGAGCGACCACTGGAGGTGGCTGCGCATGCGCATGGGGCCGCGCTCGAGCAGGTCGTAGTTCTTGGGCACGTACCCGCCGCCGCCCCCAGGGAAGCGCGTCGTCACGTCCATGAACATCGTCGCCGCGGTCATGCGCCGGTCGTTGATGCCGGTCACGTAGTTGAAGGGCTTGAAGGCCGAGCCGGGCTGGCGCCAACCGTCGGCCAGCACGTCGAACTGGGGCTGGAACTGGGGTGTGGCCAGTTCATCCTCGTAGTAGCCCGCGCTGCCCACGTAGGCCACGATCTCGCCCGTCTGGTAGTCGAGCGCGATCAGCGCCCCATTGTTGACCTCCATCCGTCCCAGCCGGCGCATCCACTGCTCGTAGGGCACGCCCAGCTCCTC
This sequence comes from Candidatus Limnocylindria bacterium, assembly GCA_035514295.1. Classification (GTDB taxonomy): domain Bacteria; phylum Chloroflexota; class Limnocylindria; order Limnocylindrales; family CSP1-4; genus JALYGJ01. Next base: position 10,712 of record DATKBB010000103.1, read on the forward strand.
GGCGAAGGCCTCCGGGTCCTCCGCGTGGGGCAGCATCACCCCGGCCGTGACCCACTTCTCCGCGGCGGACTGCAGCTCCATGTCCAGCGAGGTGACCACGCGCAGGCCACCGCGCTCCAGCACCGGGCAGGTCTCGGCTTCGCCGCAGAGCACTTCCGACAGCTGGCTGCGCACGGCCCACACGAAGTGCGGCGCGCGCCACTCACGTGCGCGCTGCTGCGGGGCGATCAGGATGGGCTCGTCCTGGGCTGCCAGGAAGTCCTCGCTGCTGTAAGTGTCCTCCGTCAGCACGCGGCGCGTGGGGTCGGTGGCCAGCAGGTTCAGGATGTGGTCGCGGCGGGCGACGATGGGAATGCTCGGGTCGAGCGGCACGAAGAGGCTGCCGTCGAAGGCGGTCTGGGCGTTGCGCACAAGGTCGTAGTTGGAGGGCGACTGGGGCAGGCCGGATAGCAGCGCAACCTCGCTCAGGGTCAGGTCGGCCAGGTCGGTCTTGCCGAAGTAGCTCTCCGCGGCGGCCTTGATGCCGTAGGCGCCGTTGCCGTAGTAGTTCTGGTTGAGATAGGCGGTGATGATCGCCTGCTTGCCTTCCTCGCCCGGGTAAGCCTCGGTGACGCGCACCGACTGGATGATCTCCTTCAGCTTGCGCTCGACGAGGCGATCCGGATCGCGCACCATCTCGTCGTCGAGGAGCCGCTGGCGGACGAGCTGCTGGGTGATCGTCGAGGCCCCGCGCTCCTCGCCGCGCAGCGTGTCGAGGGCGGCCGACATGATGCCCAGCGGGTCGAAGCCGGTGTTAGTCCAGAACGAGCGGTCTTCGATGGCCGTCGTGGCGTCGAGCAGGATGGGCGGGATGTCGTCGAAGGCGACCAGCTCGCGCCGTTCGCCGGCGCTGAAACGGGCCAGTTCGACGCTGGCCGTCCGGTCGTAGACGATCGACTCCTGGATGGGTTGGATGGCCTCCAGGTCGCGGGGGTCGGCCAAATCCTGGCTGTAGGCGGCGAAAACGCCGATGACGCCCACCGCACCGACCAGCCCGACGAAGGCCAGCGAGCCGAAGAGAAAGAGGGGAAGCGCGACTGCCGCCTTCCGCCCTGCCCCGCTCCCGCGCCGGCGGGACCCGTTCAGGCGGCGGGCCTGGCGTCGCGCGAGGCTGGTCTGCATGTCCGGCGGAGACTCTAGCATAGGGAGCGTGAACCAAAGCCCGTCCCGGTCCGCCACAGACTTCCTGGCCGAGCTCGAATGGCGCGGCCTGTTGGCCGAGGAGTCGGAGGGCCTGCGCGCCCGGCTGGCCCGCGGCCCGATCAGCGCCTACATCGGCTTCGACGCCAGCGCCCGCTCGCTGCACGTGGGCAACCTGCTGCAGGTCTTCCTGCTCTCGCACCTCCAGCGGGCCGGTGGCACGCCGTTCGTCGTGGTGGGTGGGGCCACGGGGATGATCGGCGACCCGTCCGGCAAGTCGAGCGAGCGCAACCTGCTCGACGACGAGACCATCGCCGCCAATTCGGCCGCCATCCGCACGCAGCTGGAGCGTTTCCTGGACTTCACGCCCGGGCCGGCCCAGGCGCAGATGGTCAACAACCGCGACTGGCTGGGCGAGTACCGGTTGCTCGACTTCCTGCGCGACGTGGGCAAGCACTTCTCCGTGCCCTACATGCTGGCCAAGGAATCCGTGAAGCTGAGGCTGGACTCGGGCATGTCCTTCACCGAGTTCAGCTACATGACCCTCCAGTCGGCCGACTTCCTGCACCTGCTCCGCGCGCGGGGGGTTGAGATGCAGATGGGCGGGGCAGACCAGTGGGGCAACATCACCGCCGGCCTGGAGTTGATCCGCCGGGTCATGGGCCGGGCGGAAGGGGAGGAACCGCCGGCCTACGCGTTGTGCTCGCCGCTCCTGCTGACGCGATCGGGGCAGAAGATGGGCAAGTCCGAGCGCGGCGCCGTCTTCCTGGACCCGCGGCTGACCAGCCCGTACGAGTTCTATCAGTACTGGCTCAACGACGACGACCAACTGGCCGGCCGGCACCTGCGCTGGCTGACGCTGATGACACCGGACGAGGTATATGCACTGGAGGAGGAGCAGCAGCGCTCAGCCGAGCGGCGACGGGCGCAGCGCGCGCTCGCGTTCGACCTGACGGCGCGTATTCACGGCCGCGAGGAGGCGGAGCGCCAGGTGCGCGTGGCCGAGGCTGCCTTTGGTGGCGTTCCAATACGTGATCCGGACGTTCTCGAGGTGCTCTTCGCCGAGCTTGGCGGGTTCGAGTTCGGTGATGCGGAGCTCGCCGACGGCGTGCTGGGATTGGCCGTGGCCGGCGGCCTCTACCCGTCGCGTGGCGAGGCGCGCCGCCAGATCGCGCAGGGCGGCCTGTCGATCAACGACGAACGAGTGACAGACCCGGCCGCGCCGCTGCCGGACCCGATCGCGGGTAAGTACCTATTCCTGCGTGCCGGCAAGAAGCGCCTGCTGATCGGGCGGCGGCGCCACTGACGCTCGAAGCGGGTCGCACGGCACTTTGGCTGGCTGGTGCGCCGTTCTAAAGCCGGATGCTTCACCACGAACTAGGGCGGCGCCCCGCGCCCGGCGGGACGGATCTTTTGGCTACGCGGCGAGGTCGGCGGTTCGGGCCCGATACGGACCGACTCGAACATGCCCGGCTCGAGCTCGACGACGCGGTCGATCAGGCCCACTCTGACGCTCTTGCGCGCGGCCGGGTCGAGCTGCACGCGCAGCTGATCAGCGGTGATCTCGACATGGAGCAGCTCGGTTAGGTACTGCAGGTGGAGATCCAGGCTGCCCAGCTCGGAGGGCAGCCGTGGATTCAGCCACAGCACGTTGCCGTGGACGTCGAGGCCGGTGTAACAGCGCTGGATGATGTCGACCGTGCCAGCCATAGCGCCGAGATGGATGCCCTCCGGCGTGGTGCCGTCCTGGATGTCGGCGATGTCGCTCTTCAATGCCTCCTTGAACCAGCGCCATGAATGGGCGCGATCCGAGCGCGAGAGCACCCAGGCGTTGGCAACGCGGCTGAGTGTCGAGCCCTCCGACGAGCGGGCCAGGTAGTAGTCGATGGTCGCCGGGATGAGCTGCGGGTGAAAGTCATAGCCCAGCCGCTCGAACAGGTCGCCCAGCTCCTCGGCTGACAGGAGGTAGAAAACCATCAGCACGTCCGCCTGCTTCGACAGGCGGTACTGATTGGGGCTGCGGCCCTCGGCCTCGAGGATCAAGTCGAGACGCTGGATGTTGCCGTAGCGCCGGCGGTAGCCATCCCAGTCGAACTCCTCCAACTGCTCGTAGCCCTCGAACTGGCTGATCACCCCGTCGTGAAAGACGACGCGGATGCGCCGCGAGACGTCGGCCATGAGCTCGACTTCGTCTCCGCCGATGTCCAGTCTCTCGGCGATCTCAGCCCACCTGTCGGGGGTCAGGAGGGATATGCAATCGAGGGCCCGGCAGATCGTCCAGACCGCCATCAGGTTGGTGTACGAGTTGTTGTCGAGGCCGGGCTCGGTCCGATCCGGAGACCGGTCGTGGAACTCGTCGGGGCCCATCACGCCGCAGATCTCATACCGTCCTAGCTCGTCGTTGAAGCGGGCGAGGCTGGCCCAGAAGCGAGCGATGTCGATGATGAGCTCGGCGCCGAAGCTGTCGAGGAACTCGACATCGCCGGTTGCCTGGTAGTACTTCCAGGCGTTGTAGGCGATGGCCGCCCCGACGTGGCGCTGCAGGTGGGTGTGGTCGGCGATCCAGCGGCCCGAACGCGGGTTGAGGTAGAAGCGATCGGTCTCCTCGCGTCCGTTGCTGCCGCTCTGCCAGGGGAACATGGCGCCCCGGTGGCCCTCCAGGCGGGCGGCCCAGCGCGCCTCGCGCAAGCGCCGGTAGCGGTAACCGAGCAGCGAGCGTGTCAGCTCGGGCATGTGCAGCGTCAGGTAGGGGAAGATGAACAGCTCGTCCCAGAAGATGTGGCCCTTGTACGCCTCGCCGTGCAGTCCGCGAGCTGGCACGCCGACGTCGAGCTCGATCGTGTTGGGCGACACCGTCTGGAGCAGGTGGAAGACGTGCAGGTTGAGGACGCGCTGCGCCTCGCGGTCGCCATCGAGGGCGAGGTAGAAGCGCTGCCAGAGGTGATCCCACGCCCGCACGTGCGTCGCCAGCAGCTCGGCCAGGCTGCCCGCCCGCTCGATGGCCGTCCGCGACTCCAGGCCAGCTTCCGAGATGGCTCGATCGCGCGAGGTGTAGAGCACCACCACTTTCTCGACCTGGATTGGCTGGCCCTGACTGACCTCCAGGCGCAGCAGCTGGCCCGCGTAGCGGTCCTCGATGATCGTCTGCCGTCCGACCTCGAGTAGACGGCCGGCGGTCAGCACGCGAGTTCGCGCCGTCTGAGCGATGCGCACACGCGACTGCGAGGTGTCGACCTGCAGCGCGATGGTGTCTTCGTCCACCGCCGTCGCCTCGACGGGTAGCAGGTGATCATCTGCCAGCGGCCTATCGCGCTCGACGCCGCTATTGCGCACGCGGCCGTCCAGCGCCGTGCTGACCTCGATCGTGCCCGACCAATTCTCGGCGGTGAAGGTGGTTTCCAATCCGGCCAGGTGCACTTCGACAAGGTGAACGAAGCGGCGCTGCTCGACACGCGTGATACGGCCCTGCTCGTCGCGCCAGCGCACTTGCCGCTCGAGGACCGCTCGGCGCATGTCGAGCTCGAGGCGGTAGTCGAGAATGTGGGTGCTGCGCAGGTCAAACCACGGACCGTCCTCGATGCGGAAGTCGAGTACGAGCCAGTTGGGCAGGTTGACCATGCTCTCGTCCTCGACCATGCCGACGACGATTGTCGACTCGAGGCGGTTGTAGCACCCGGCAACGTAGGTACCGGGGTAGTGGACGTCATCGGCGCGCGCCTCGGGCGCCGCCCCGCGTGTTGCGAAGTAGCCGTTGCCGACGGTGCACAGCGACTCGCGGCGGCCCTCCTCCGACGGCACGAAGCTGTCGTAGGTCAGCCGCCACGAGCTGCCGCCGTCTCCACCGCCTGGAGCGACGATGGCCGGCCGCGACTTCGTCACACGACAATCATCTCGGCCAGATCGTTCAGCACGACATCGGCGCGACCAGCGTGGCGTTCAGGCATACACCACGGGCGCCAGCACGGAAGCGGCCCGGAGCAAGCTCGCACGCGAGGTGGACGAACCACGGACTACCTCGCGGCGGATCCCCGCCGTTCGCAGCGCTCAGCGACCGGCCGAGCCCGGCACGTTGACGTCGATCCAGACCAGCCGGTGGTCCGAGCTTGGGAAGGGGAACACGCCGGTCAACCGGAAGAGCTGATCGTCCTGGGTGGGCCAGAAGACAGCGGCGTCCTGGATGCGCAGGTTCTTGCGCGGCAGGACGTAGTCGGCGCGCAGGTTGCCGGGCGCTGTGTCGCTGAAGTCGGCCGTGTCGAAGCGCGGGTCGCTCTGGTGGGTCAGGTTTGCGCCGCCCTGCAGCTCGCTGGCCTCGACGGCGCCCTCGCTGTCGGGTGTTACCTTCGTGTTCACCAGCGGATGCTCGAGCAGCTGCTGGATCGAGCCGGGGATGCTGTCGCCGTCCAGCGGGTCGCTGTTCTGGTCGCCGGCGATCACGAACATCGAGCCCGGCTTCAGGCCGCCGACGTTGCCCTCGTCGTCATAGATGTAGGCGGAGGTGGGGCCGGGGGTGATGTAGTCGGCCCAAAAGCGGATCTCATCGTGGTTCCGCGTGCCGTTGCGGTCCTCCGGGCCGTCGAAGACCGGCGGCGTGGGGTGGCTGACCAGGAAGTGGACCTGTCGGACGCCGACCTGGATCGGCACGTCCCAGTGGCTCTTGGACGAGAGGCGGAAGACCTCCAGCTCATCCTCGGAGTACCAGTCGGCCGGCTCGGGGGTGGCCGGGTCGTCGGGCAGCAGGGCACCGGGCATGTCCTTCCACAGGAAGAGCTGGAAGGTGCGGATGGAGTCGTAGTCGATCGGGTACATGCTGAAGACGGCCATGCCGAACTGGCCGGGGAAGAAGCCGAAACCAAAGGCGTCGTTCGGGCCACCGACGGAGCCGTTGTTGTCGAGGTCGAAGCCGGACGGAATGCCGGTGTTGGAGGGCGCCACGAAGTAGTGGGGGTAGTCGATCGGGTCGGCGCCCATCTGGCTGACGGACAGGTAGTTGTCCTGGAAGAGCTCGGCTGCGACGCCGCCATCCACGAAGTCGAACTCGTTGATGAGCAGCACGTCTGGACGCGTGCGCTGGATGATCTCGGCGATCGTCTGAGCCTGGTCGTTGTCGGGCGTCGACAGGTCGCTCACCAGGTCGCCCGCGTTGAAGCGGTTGAGCGACGCGTTGAATGTCGCGAAGCGCACCGGGTCGGGGCGGCCCAGGGCACCGGCCGGGACGGCCGCAAGGCCGATCAGCAGGCTGAGGGACAACAGGACGGCTGCCGGTCTGCGCATCAAGCACTCCTCCGTGCGCTGCCCGCGTCCGTGCTGGGGCGCGACGTGCGGGCGCTTCGGCAATCCTACGCCGCCTTGCGACTGGCGGTACGCCGCAGTGGCGGGAGCACCTACGCCATCGGAAAGCGGTAGTGCCAGACGTGCCAGGGACGGACTCCGCTGCGGTGGCCGGCTCGCTCCATCGCAGCGCGCATAGGCAGATTGAGCACGTCAACGTCGGAAAGGATGCTATTGAAGCCGCGCCGATGAGCCTCGGCCGTGGCCTCGGCGAGCAGGTCATCAACGTAGCCCCGACCGCGCTGCTCGGGCACGACGCCGATGTGGTTGATGGTGGCCGCGCCCTGCTCGTCGAACGGGGACAGCATGAAGTAGCCGACAGCCTCGCCGCCCTCAGCGTCGTAGCCGAGCTTCCAGAGGTCCTCGTCACCCGTCTGCAGGTAGCCCATCATCACCTCTGCCCAGCCACGCGGACCGGTCAGCTCGTAGTAATAGCGATCGTTGCGGTCGAGAGTCGCCGCCGGACCGCGGGCCAGCACGGTGAGGAACTCGTCGCGGCCGGCCTCGCGCAGTGACCGGAAGCGAAGCCTGGCCGACCGTCTCGGCGGCGACGTGGATGCCTGCCAGTAGTGCCCGGCCTTCTCTTGGAAGAGCAACAAGCCGGCCTCCTCGAGCAGCGCCCGTCGCGGCTCGAAGTCGACGTGAACCTCCGGGTTGACACGGGCGTCGATGGGCGGCCCGAACTTCGCTGCCAACGGCAGCGCATGGCGCAGGGCGGCCAGGGCCGCGTCGCGCGCACCGGGGCGCTGCCAGTCCAGGGCCAGGCCGAAGAGATACATCTCCGGACGGGGCCTCGGCTGGCGGCTCGTCCAGTCCGAAGGCAAGGCGTGCTATTGGCTCGCCGTCGGCCAGCGCGACAAAGACCCATTCCAGCTTCGTCGTTCCGTCGTCCAGCATGGAGCGCAGCTGACCAGCGAACTTGCCGTCGTCGTCGGCCGCCACGCGCGCCAGGGCCTCGATCTCATCCGGTTGCGCGTTCCGGATCGCGATCATCCGGCACGCACGGCTGCCAGCATTCGCTCGTTCTCGGCGCGGCTGCGCACGGTCAGGCGCAGGTGGCCGCGCAGGGGATTGGCCGGTCCGAACGTCCGCGGCACGATGCCGGCCCGGAGCAGCCCCTCGGCGGCCGCTTCTGCCGCCTCGTGGTCACCGATACGCACGAGAAGAAAGTTTGTGGTGCTGGGCGCCGGGCTCCAGCCCGCCTGGGCCAACCGCCGTGCAAACCAGTCCCGCTCCTGCGCTAGCGCCTCCGCATTGGCCCGGGCCAGCTCTGGTCGGCGCAGGGCCACGGCCGCCAGGTGCGCGGAGATGGTGGAGATGCTGCCCGGCGGCCGGACGCGCTCCAGGCGCTCGATGACGGGTCGCGCGGCCACGCCGTAGCCGACTCGGATGCCAGGCAGCGCAAACGCCTTGGACGCGGTGCGCACGGCGAGCAAGTTGATGTAGCGCTCGCGCCAGCCAATGACGGAGCGGCCGTCGAACTCGAAATAGGCCTCGTCCACCACCACCAGCGGCGGCTCGTCCAGGCCGGCTGCCGCCGAGACCACTTCCTCCAGCGCCTCGGACGTCTCCGCAGCGCCGGTCGGGTTGTTCGGCGCGCAGAGCCAGACGACCGACACCTCGGCCAGGCGGGCACAGACAGCCGGCACGTCGAGCGCATAGTTGGAAGCCGGACCCAGCCGCGGCACGGCCACGATGCGCGCCGCTCGCTGAGAGGTCAGGACGCCGTACATGGCGTATGTCGGCACGGGCACCAGGGCGGCCGAGGCGGCCGGCAGGAACGCCTTGGCAATCATGTC
>DATKBB010000104.1:0-23381 GCA_035514295.1 Candidatus Limnocylindria bacterium
CCATGGTCATGCCTGTACCGCCGGCACGTCGCCCGCGCTCCCGCCGGCCTCAGCCTGGGTCTCGAAAGCAGCTTTGAGGATTGCCTGCTCACTCATCTCGGCCGGCCCAAGCTCGGCAGCCAGCCGGCCCGCGCGCATGACGACCACCCGGTGGGCCAGGCCCAGGATCTCCTCCATCTCACTCGAGATGAGCAGGATGGCCATGCCCTCGCCGGCCAGCTGGACCAGCAGGTCGTAGATCGCCCGCTTGGCGCCCACGTCCACCCCGCGCGTCGGCTCGTCGGCGATGAGCGCCCGCGGCACGGGCAGCATCGCCCGGGCGAAGAGGACCTTCTGCTGGTTGCCACCGGAGAGCGTCGCGACCGGTGCCCGCGGACTGGCGCTCACCGCCACTCGCTCCAGCATCCGGCCGGCCGCGCGGCGCTCGCTTGCGCCCCGGATGAGCCCCATCCGGCTGAAGCGCTCCAGGCTGGATAGGCTGACGTTCTCGCTCAGTGAGCGCAGGTAAAGGAGTCCCTGCTCGCGCCGGGACTCGGGGATCATCAGCAAACCGCGGCGCAGGGCGTCACGCGGCGATCGCGCACGCAACGCTTGGCCGGCCAGGCGCACCTCGCCGCCGCTGACCGGCGCCGCACCCACGATCGCCCGCCCAAGCTCGCTGCGGCCCGCCCCCACCAGTCCGGCCAGGCCCACGATCTCGCCAGCTCGGACGTTGAGCGAGACACCCTCGAAGCCCGGTCCGGAGAGGTCGATGGTCTCGAGCACGACCGGCGTGTCGGGCGGCGGCAGCCGGCGCTCAGGAAACTGGGCACCCAGCGTACGGCCCAGCATCGCCTCGATCAGCGAGGCCGCGCTGGCGCCTGCGGTTGGGCCCTGGCTGACGACGCGACCGTCGCGCAGCACGGTCACCTGGTCCGCTACTGCCAGAACCTCGTCCAAAAAGTGGGAGATGAGCAGCACCGATCGCCCGCCGGCGCTCAACTCGCGGATGACGGCATGCAGCTTCTCGGTCTCCGCGCCGCTCAGCCTGGCCGACGGCTCGTCCATCACGATCAGGCGCGCGTCTCGCGACAGGGCACGCAGGATCTCGACCTGCTGCTGTTGGGCGACCGACAGGGCGCCCACTGGCCGGCCGGAGGGCACGCTGAAGCCAGCCGAGGCGGCCAGCGTCGCGTAACGCCGGCGCATGCTCGAGCCCTGCAGCAGGCCGAAGCGACTGTGCTCTACGCCAAGCAGGACGTTGGCCGTGGCGTCGAGCGTGGGCACGAGCGCCAGCTCCTGGGCGATCGTGGCAATGCCCAGCGCCAGCGCGTCCTTTGGCGAACCCAGCTCGACCGGCCGTCCGTCTATCAGCACTCGCCCGCTGTCCGGTGCCAGGACGCCTGCCACGATGCGCCCCAGGGTGGACTTGCCGGCGCCGTTCTCGCCCACCAGGGCGTGCACCGAGCCGGGGAGGACGCTGAGTGAGACGTCGCTCAGCGCCCTGGTTTCCCCGAACTGCTTGGAGATGCCCTCGACGCGCAGCTCGATACCGGTCGCGTCCATCGCGGCCGAAGTGGTCAACCTGTCAGCCGGGCCACTCCGCCACGAACTGGTCCACGTTGTCCTGGGTGACGATGCCCTCGTCGGGCAGCTCGTCGACCGGGTCGCGGGCAGGGGAGGGCTCGCCGGTACGGATGGCGCGGACCAGGTCCTCGACCACGTACTGGCCCTCCGTCGCCGGCCGCTGGGCGACCGTCGCGTACTGCTCACCGGCACGGATGCGGTTGTAGGCGATGCCTGCTCCGCCGTAGCCAATGAGCACAATCTCACCCGTCCGTTCGGCATCGGCGATGGCCGTCACGGCGCCGGTGATGCCCTGGTCGGCGCCCACGATGACGTTGATATCGGGCCGGGCGGTGAGCATGTCCTGCGTCGCCAACAGGCCCAGGGCGACCGTGTAGAAGGCCTCGCCCTCGGCCACGACCTGGATCTGCGGATGATCTGCAATCACCTCGTCGAAGGCGGTCCGGATGGCCGTGTCCAGCGAGGAGACCTTGATGTTGTAGAGGAAGCCGACGTTGCACGGATCGAGCTGGAACTCCTCGCAGGCCTGCACCGTCAGCTCGCCCTGCTTGCGCCCGATCTCGGACTGGCGGAAGACGACATTGGCGGCCAGCCCCTCGACCTGCTTCTCGCTCGTCGTCAGGTCCTCGCCCAGGATCTGATCCAGCACCGCGATTTGGGCGCCGCCGGCGATGCCCTCCTCGATCGTTGGGATGAGCGCCGGGCCGAAGATGGGCTGGACGATGATGCCGTCGTACTGCCCCGAGGCCAGCGCGTCCTGCAGCTGGGCGAACTGGGCGTCGGGGCTGTTGTTGGCGTCGAAGACGGTCAGCGTGGAGTTGAGCGCGGAGGCCGCGGCCTGGGCGGCGGCGAGCATCGGTGCGTCATAGCTGTTGGCCACCGCGAACGACAGAAAGGCCAACCGCAGCGCCTCCTGGGGTGCCTCGGTGGGCGAGGCGGTGGGCGGAGCGGTGGGCATCGTCGTCGGGGCGCCGGTCGGCGCGTCGGTTGGGACGACCGGTGCGTCCGTTGGTGGAGCAGCAGTTGGCGCAGGGGCGGCCGGTGAGCAGGCCCCAATGATCAGCGCGATCGATAGCGTTGCCAGCGCGCGCGCCCGTCCGCCTGCGCGCAGGCCTCGGCTGTGGTGAGCCACCTCGGATCCTCCTCCGTTACCCCGCGGCCTGCTGGCCCGTCTGGGCGGAGGATAGTCACACGCAACGCGCTGGTCAATGCTTCTGCACAATGTTCAGTGTCATTACCGCCATTGCTGAGCTAGGAGGGGTTGGCGGGGCGCCGCGCGCTCTGCGTTGCCTGGTCGCGCCTGACCCGCCCACAACGGGTCATGAGTCAGCCACGGTGGATCAGCCGGCGGGCAGCGCCGGGAGGGGGGCGGGCGCGATGGGGCGCGCGCCGCGCAGTGTGCCTTGCCTGGCCTCGCCCACAACGGGTCATGAGTCGCCCAGCGTGGGTCAGCTGGCGGGCAGCGCCAGCGGCCGCGATGCGGCGCTGGCAGGCCGCGGGCGGGTAGGGTGAGACGGCCATCGCCACGACCGCGACGCTCAGCAGCACGAAGCCAGCGACACCGGCTCGCCCCAGGCGCCGCTCCAGCGCCGTCCCGCGGCCGAGAGCTTACGTCGCGACGCCCAGCACGCTGCGCCGCACCTCGTCGCTGGCCAGCAGCTCGGCGGGTGTGCCCTGCATGGCGATGCGCCCCTCCGCGAGCAGGTAGGCACGCTGCGAGATGTCCAGGGCACGATGCACGTTCTGCTCGACGAGCAGGATGCTCACGCCACGCGCGTTGACCGTCTGGAGCACCTCGAAGACCTCGTCGACTATCACCGGCGCGAGGCCCAGCGATGGCTCGTCGAGAAGCAGCAACTCGGGCCGGGCCATCAGCGCCCGGCCGATGGCCAGCATCTGCTGCTCTCCGCCGCTCAGCGTGCCGGCCGCCTGGCCGGCACGATCGCGCAGGCGGGGGAACAGCTCGTGCACCCAGGCGAGTGTGTCGTCGTGCTCGGCGCGTGCCTCCGGCCGGTAGGCACCCAGGTCGAGGTTGTCCCGGACTGACATGGCCGGGAAGATGCGCCGGCCCTCGGGCACGATGGCCAGCCCGTGGCGACAGACGCGGTGGCTGGCCAGGCGCGTGATGTCGCTGCCGCGCATGAGCACTTGTCCGCGCAGGTCGCGGTGCAGGCCGGCCAGCGTGTTGACCAGCGTCGACTTGCCGGCGCCGTTGGGGCCAACGATCGACACGATCTCCGTCTCGCCCACCTCCAGCTCGACCCCCCACAGGGCTCGCGCATCGCCGTAGAAGACGTCGAGAGCGCGGACCTCGAGCATGACCGTCCTCTGATGGGACGTGGTGGGCGAACCGCTCTCAGGCATGGGCGCCCTTGCCCAGGTAGGCCTGGATGACGGCCGGGTCGCTCATCACTGCCTGCGGCGCTCCGTCAGCCAGGGCCAGGCCCTGGTCCAGGACGACGATGCGCGTAGCCAGCTGGTTCACCACGCGCAGCAGGTGCTCCACCAGCACGATGGTGACGCCGGACTGGTGGATGCGCCGGACGACCTGCGTGGCGTTGTCGATCTCGGCCGGGTTGAGCCCGGCCAGCGCCTCGTCCAGCAGCAGCACGCGCGGCCGGCCGGCCAGCGCGCGGGCCATCTCGAGCAGCTGCCGCTCGTGCAGGTTGATCTCGGACGGCCGGGCCCCGGCCAGCCGGCTCAAACCGACCAACTCGAGATGCTCTGCCGCGAGGCGACGGGCCTCGGCCAGCGAGCGCGGCTGACGACCGAACATGATCGCCACGGCCACGTTGTCGCGCACGGACATCGACTCGAAGGGCCGGGGGATCTGGTAGGTGCGCGCGACACCCAGGTGAGCCATGCGGTGCTGGGGCATGGCCCGCGTGCTGCGGCCCAGGATGCGGATCTCGCCGCCGGTCGGCGCGAAGGCGCCCGAGATGAGGTTGACCAGGGTCGTTTTGCCCGAGCCGTTGGGCCCGACGAGGCCGACCAGCTCGCCCTCGCGCACGGTCAGCGAGACTCCGCGCAGGGCGTGCACGCCGCCGAACGAGCGGGCGACGTCGAGGCACTCGATGACCGGCTGCCCGAGCTCGGGCGCGGGGGCAGGCTGGGCGAGGAGGTTGGCGGCCGGCTGGACCTCGACCGGCTGGACCTCGGCCGGCTCGGTCTCGACCGGCTGGACCTCGGCCGGCCCGGCGATCGCTTCGTCGGCCAGCAGCCGCGCCTCCTGCTGACGCAGCCGCCGGCGCGAGACGGGGAGGAAGGCGACGACCGCGGCGGCGGCCATCGCCACGGCCAGCCAGTCGAGCGGCGCGCCCCAGCCGCCGTAGGCGGCGAGCGCAAGGAATACGGCGGCGAAGACCAGCGAGGCCGCTCGCGGTCGGATGAGCAGGCGCGCCATCAGGCCCTCCGGCGCGAGCAGCACCAGCGTGGCCAGCACGAGCCCAAGGATCACCAGGCTCCAGCCTTCGAAGCCACTCGCCGCCAGGCGGTCGCGCATGCTGACGATGACCAGTGCGCCGAGCGCCGGACCGAGCCAGTGGGATCGGCCGCCCAGAACACTCATGACGATGACGAACAGTGGCACCGTGAGGTTGAAGACACCCTCGACGGTCAGGAAGCCCACCTGCACCGCGAAGACGGCGCCCGCCAGGCCGGCAATGAAGCCGTTCAGTGAGATGGCCAGCATCTTGTAGCGGAAGGTGGGCACACCGAGGCCCTCGGCCACGTTCTCCGCGTCGCGGATGGCGAACAGCGCCCAGCCCATGCGCGAGTGCTGGGCGGTGTAGGCGATGGCGACGGCCAGCGTGGCGATCGCCAGACTGGCCAGGAAGATGAACTCGGGGAAACCACCAACCAGGTCGACGTACTGGCGCGGCACGGGTACGCGCAAGCCCTGGCCGCCGTCGAGCGCCGGCGTGACGCGCACGAACGGCGCGATGATGAACGGCACGGCCAGCGTCAGCAGGGCGAAGATCTCTCCGCGCAGCGAACGCAGCCGGAAGGCGACCGCCCCGATGGCCAGCGCAATCAGCACCGCGACCAGCCCCGCCACGGGCAGGGTGGCGATGAAGTCGAAGTCGTGACGCGACATCAGCACCGCCGTGGCATAGGCGCCAACGCCGAAGAACGCGCCCTGACCGAAGCTGAAGTAGCCGCTGTAGCCCGACAGGATGTTCCATGAAGTGCTCTGCGCGACCCAGAAGAAGACGGTTGCCATGAAGATTAGGTAGAAGGTTGGGAAGCCGAAGACCTCGCGCAGCGGCGCGGCCGCCGCCAGAACCGCGGCGGCGAGCAGGAGCAGCGCCAAGCCGCGCCGTGCCATCAGCTGCCGCGCCGCGAGAACAGGCCCTGCGGCCGCAGTACCAGGGTCACGACGATCGCCGAGAAGACGACCAGCGGCGCCACCGACGGCGACCAGACGAGCGACACCACTGAGTAGAGGGCCAGCACCAGCGCGCCGGCGACGAGCGTGCCCAGCACGTTGCCGATGCCGCCGATGATGACGATCGCGAAGACGACGCCGATCCACTCGAAGCCTTGCGCCGGCGTGAGCGGGTTGCCGATTGCCCACAGCGTGCCGGCCACGGCCGCCGTTCCGCCGGCTGCGCCGGCGAGCAGCAACGCCAGCCGGTTATGGTCGATGCCGAAAGCGGCGGCGATCGCTGGGTCCTGGGCGAAAGCGCGCAGCGCCCGGCCGATGACGGTCCGCTCGAGGATCAGGTAGCCGCCGACCGAGATGCCCGTGGCGAAGCCGAAGCCGAGCAGGTGGTGCAGCGGCAGCACCAGCTCGCCCAGTCGGAGCGATTGGCGCACATAGGGATTGAGGTTCGCCTCCAGCTGGCGGAAGTCAGCCGTCCAGTAATTGGTGATCAGCTGCACGACAACGATCAGGATGCCGAAGCTGACCAGCAGCGAGTTGAACTCCGAGATGCGCGACGCCTGGAACAGCCACTGGATGGCCGCGCCGGCGCCGAACATGACCGGCACGGTCACGATCAGCGTCAGCAGCGGGTCGATCGACGCCGCGGTGGACAGCTCGTAGGCCAGGTAAGCCCCGAGCAGGATCATCACGAAGTGGGCCAGGTTGATCACGCGCAGCATGCCCCAGGTCAGCGACAGGCCCATCGCCATCAGCGCGAACAGCCCGCCGGCAAGCGCGCCCGAAACAGCGACCTGGAGCAACAGCTGCAGGTTCATGCAGGACTCCCTGGCCGGGCCAGATACGAGGGCGGCGGCGCCCGAGACCGGACGCCGCCGCGGATGGCCGGACTACGGTTTCAGTTTGACGGACCGACCAGCGGTGCCGCTGCGCTGTCTGCCGGCCAGACCATTACCCAGTCACCGTCCTGGATCTGCTTGATCCCCTGGGTGGTGGGCCAGTAGTTGCCGTCGGCCGGGTCGAAGGTGAGGTGGCCGTGGAAGGTCGTCTCGGCGCCGTTGGCGAGCAGGTAGTCGCAGATCGCCTCGTGGTCGAGGCTTCCGGCGCCGCGCACGCCCTCGGCCAGGATCTCCCACGCCGTCCAGCTGCCGGTGGCCTGGGTCTCGAACGCCGTGTACGGCAATCCCGCCGCCTGGGCGCGCGACTCGAACTCCTCGACGATGGCGCGGACCTCCGGGCCCATCCGCTCGAGGATCGGCTCGTTCGGCTCGAACATCGACACCGAGAGGTGCCCTTCGGCCACCTCGCCGGCGCCCAGCAGCGGCCCCGGCGCCGGGAACAGGCTGAAGGCAAGCGGCGGCCGATAGCCGATCTGCTCCATGGCGTTGAGCAGGTTGAGCGAGTCGACACCGAGTGTGCTCATGAAGACGAAGTCGGGTTCTACGGAGGCGAGCTCGGCCGCGACCGCGTCCCAGGTGTGCTCGGCGCTCGGCGTATAGCGGATGTCGGCGACGACCTCCATGCCGCGATCCTCGGCGATGGACAGTGCTGCCGGCTCGTCGACGTCGGGCTGGCCGTGGACGACGTAGCCGGTCGAGCCGGTCTCGTTGGTCACGAAGGCGATCGTCTGCGGCGGTTCGGGCAGGCTCTCCAGCGCGTCGTATAGCTGGTTCGGTACGAACTCATTGGGCGTGGGCCCAATGGACCAGCCCGGGAACTGGCACTCGTAGTTCATGAATGGCCGGTGGACCGAGGTGTGGTGCGGCAGGACCATGCCGTTACGCTCGGCCACGCTCAGCGCCGCCAGGATGAGCGGCGTGGCGTAGGGGCCCATCAGCAGGTCGACCTCCTCCTGCGTGATGAGGCGCTCGTAGAGGTCGGCCACGCCGGCGGCTGCCGACTCATCGTCGAGGACCATCCACTCGACGGGGCGATCGAGAAGGCCGCCTTCGTCGTTGAGCTGCTCGACGAATTGCTTGCCGGCGATGTCGTGGATGATGCCGGTCGCGCCGAAGATGCCGGTCAGCGACAGGCTCGCGCCGACGACGATGGCTTCCCCGGCGGGCGTGGCGGGGCCGGGCGTGGCGGGGCCGGGCGTCGCGGGGCCGGGTGTGGCGGGGCCGGGTGTGGCTGGCGCCGGTGCCGTGCAGCCCACGAGGGCCAGGACGAATAGAGCGCTGGCTACCCGCAGAGCGCTCGAAGGCTTGCTCACGCTACCTCCTCCTCCTTCCGGAGTGCAGACGGCCCGACTCGCTCCGCTGGACGTCCTCCAAGCCGGTCGCGGCGGGCTTCCGCGATGCTGGCGTCGCTCGCGCGATGCGGGTGACTTTAGCGATACTGCACAGCCTGTGCAACACGATTGCTCACCGGTCGCCTTCCGCCGCGAGCAGGATGGCCACGTGCCGGCGGCTGCAGCGACACTACAATCGCGCGGGAGGGCCTAGTGACAGATCCCGTACAGCCGGCGCGCACCGCCTATCCGCCGATGGGGGAGCGGCTGCGCAGCGCGCGCCAGGCGCGAAACCTGACGCTGCGCGAGCTGGCCCAGCGGCTGGGCGTCTCGCCGAGCATGATCAGCCAGATCGAAACGGGCCGGGCCAGCCCGTCGGTCAGCACGCTCTACGCGATGGCCAACGAGCTCGACGTCTCGCTGGACGAGTTGCTCTTCAACGACCGCCGGCCTGCCGGCCCGCACGATGAGCGAGCGTCAGCACCACCCGTCGACGCGTTGCTGCAGCGGGCAGACAACCGCAAGCGCATCCGGCTGGCCTCGGGGGTGGTCTGGGAACGCCTGACGCCCCTGTCCGAGCCCGACACGGAGTTTCTCTACGTCACCTACGAGGTGGGCGGCGCGTCGAGCGCGGATTCGGAGTTCCAGCGTCACGGAGGCCACGAGTGGGGCTTCGTGCTGGAGGGCCGGCTGGAGGTCCGCATCGGCTTCCAGGAGTACGTCCTCGAGCCGGGCGACTCGATCTCCTTCGACTCGACTACGCCGCATCGCCTGGCCAACGTCGGCCAAACCCCCGTGCATGCCATCTGGTTCGTGCTCGGCCGCATCCCGGGCGGCGTTTCGGCCGCCGACGACCTGCACGCGTCGACGCCGGCCTGGCGCTCACGCCGCCGACCGGCCGGCGGCCGAACCTAGGCCGAAGGGCCGAAGCGCGGCCTGGCACCCGCCGCGGCTGCGGGTTGAGCGCCGGTCCCGCCGGTCAGGGCGCCGGCAATGTCGGTCGCCCAGGCGCGCAGCTCGTCCCAGTCGCGGAAGTCGCCGTAGGGCGCCTTTACGACCTTGACGATCGTGCGCTCGCCCAGCCCCAGGCCGTCACGCCCCAGGCTGCCCCCGAAGACCCGGTGCTCCCGCGCGCCGATCGAGTCGGCCACCTTGCGCGGCTCCTCGGGCTCGCCCTTGGGCAATGCCTCGGGCGCGCCGAGCGGGCCGCTGCTGAAGGTCCACACGGGCAGCCTGCGCAGGCCGGCCTCGTGCAGCCGGACGAACTCAACCGCCGCCGGCAGCCAGCGTCCGACGTAGAGCGCGCTGCCCAGCACGACCGCGTCGTAGCCTTCGAGGTGGTCGACGTCTTCCACCCGCCTGACCTCGGCCTGCAGGCCAGTCCGCGCTAGTTGTGTACCGACGGCTTGCGCGAGCTCCATGGTCGAACCGTGCCTGCTCGCCGCGGCAACGAGAACTTTCATGACCTGAACCTCCGCTGTGGGCTACGTTATCCAGGACAATGAAACTCGGGCGGCGGGTCAGCGCACTAGAGCCAAAGGGACCGCCTCGGCGGGGCCGAGCGTCGCTAGCGAGGGTCGCAAGCAGGACGGGAGGGCGCACTTGACCAGCGAGCAGCGGGAGATGCCGGCGGAAACGGTGGAGGTGCGGGACAACCCAGAGGCGAGCCGTTTCGAGATCCATTTCGACGGCAACCTGGCCGGCTTCTCGGCCTACATCGTGCGCCCCACGCGCCTCGTCTTCACCCACACGGAGGTCGACGAGGCCCTCGAGGGCCGAGGTCTGGGCTCGAAGCTCGCCCAGGGAGCGCTCGACGACGTCCGCCGCCGAGGCCTGCGCATCACGCCTCGCTGCCCGTTCATCGCCGCCTACATCAGGCGCCATCCCGAGTACGCCGACCTGGTCGACATGCCCGTCTGAGGGATCAGCGCGAGGCGCGGTCGGACGCCGCCTGTTCGTCTCTGCCGCTGAACTCCAGCGCGGCCGAGTTGATGCAGTAGCGCAGGCCGGTTGGCCGCGGGCCATCCGGAAAGAGATGGCCCAGGTGTGCGCCGCAGTTGGCACAGAGCACCTCGGTGCGGACCATGCCCAGGCTCGAGTCCGTTCGCTTCTCGACGCGGCCGCTCTGGGCGACCTCCCAGAAGCTGGGCCAACCCGAGCCCGACTCGAACTTGGTCTGCGAGTCGAACAGCGGCTCCCGGCAGACGACGCAGCGGTACACGCCGTCGCCATGGTGATCCCAGTAGATGCCCGTGAATGCACGCTCGGTGCCGGCCTCGACCGCCACGTGGTATTGGATGGGGCTCAGCCGCTCGCGCAGCTCGCCCTTGTCGATGGCTTCCTTCATAGGCACGATTGTCGCCCAAATCGGCTGGCGGCTCGCGTCCGCCCTCCTCAACCTGCTGGGGGTGCGGCGGGCGGGCGTTCGGGCGTTCGGGACCTTTGGCCCTTTGTTGTACGCCGACTGGCCGTTAACGCGACCGCCCCGGACGGCCCACGCTGCACCTCACCGCAGCCCGCTGGAGGAGGTAACCCCGTGAGCACGCCAACGACCGAGCGCGACTGGACAGTGGTCTGGATCGATTCGCGGGAAGCATTCGTCGCCTGCTGGCACGCGGGCCGGCCGACGCTCGAGAGGCTTCAGTCGGACGTGCCGGAGCACCATCGGGCGAGCGGGCACGTTCGCAGGCAAGGCCCGATGAGCTGCTCTGGTGGCCCCCCGCGTCGCGCCGGCGAGAGTCACCGCCTGGAGCACATCCGGCGCTTCCTGCAGCTGGTCAGCAGCCGACTGCCGCCCAGCGATTCACTGACCATCATCGGACCGGGCAGCATGGCCGCCCGGCTGGGCGGCCTGGTGCGCGAGTGCGACCGGCAGCAGCTGCGTTCGCGCCCGATCCGCTACCGCCGCGCGGCACGGCTGACTGATGCGCAGCTGCTCGCCGAGCTGCGCGCCATTGCCCATCAGCCCAGGCCGCGACAGACGTTGGGCGCCCATCGCTGGAGCGCCGAGTTGCCGCCGACGATGGTTGCCCGCCGCCGGCTACCAGGCCGCGCTGAGGCCAAGGCTGACCTCGAGCCGCTCGACGACTGGTTCGAGAACACCGAGGAACTGCCCCTGGGCGTCGACCGGCACCACCAGCACAGCGCGCAGCAGTAGGCGCCGCAGACAGATTGCCCTTCGGCTGCCGCGGGCAGCCACCGTAGGAGATGGGCCAGCCATGTCAGAAGCGCGAGTGGCGAAGGCAAGGCACCGGCGCATGGCAGTGCCGGTGCGCTGGGACCGGCTTCGACGTCGGCATCCCCCCGCTGCGTGCCGCCCTGGTGCGAGCCGCGCTGCTGGTCGTGCTGGCCCTGCTCCT
This sequence comes from Candidatus Limnocylindria bacterium, assembly GCA_035514295.1. Taxonomy (GTDB): domain Bacteria; phylum Chloroflexota; class Limnocylindria; order Limnocylindrales; family CSP1-4; genus JALYGJ01. The sequence goes on from DATKBB010000104.1 coordinate 11,540, forward strand.
TGTGGAGGTGCTCCTGCCGGCACTGATGTCACTGGCCGCAGCACCCTACCGCTAGTCACTCCCGTCAGGGTCCTTTGCCGGTCGGACGGTGCCTTTCGGCCCGTGGAGATCGTCGCCGTGGGGGATAGCGTATGAATCGTCAAGAGCGCCTGGAGGTGACGGGCATGCGCATCCTGTTCGCGACGGACGGTTCGCAACCGGCCAACCTTGCGCGCGACCTCCTGGCCTCGATCCGCTGGCCGGCGGGTTCGACCATTCGCATCATCACGGCGGTGGAGTCGGCTCCCGTGATCATCGGGGCGCCGTGGGTCCCAACCGGTGCGATTGCAGACGTCGAGGCCATCGAGGCTGACCTCCGCGCCCGCAGCGAGGTCGTGCTGGCCGAGGCGGCACGCGGCATCCATCACGCTGAGTGGCACGTTGAGGCGAGATTGCTGCGGGGCCGCGCGGCGTCATGCATCGTCGAAGACGCGCGCGAGTTCGGGGCGGACCTGATCGTGGTGGGTAGCCGCGGGCACGGCGGACTGCTGTCGATGCTGCTGGGCTCGGTCGCTTCGGAGGTTGTGGACCACGCTCCCTGCCCCGTGCTCGTTGCGCGGCGTCCAGCGCTGACGCGGGTCGTGCTGGCCCACGACGGCTCGCCCTACGCCATGACCGCCGAGGGCCTGCTGAAGAGCTGGCCCATCTTCGCCAGCGTGGCAGTCGAGGTCGTCAGCGCCGCTGAGCAGCATGGGCCGTGGCACGTGCCGACCTCGCTCGCCCTCTACCCGCCCGACCAACCTGACTACTTCGCGCCCCTGCGCGAGTTGCTGCAGCACCACCGGGAGCTGGCCGAGGCCGCCGCCGACCGGCTGCGCCAGGCTGGGCTGCGCGCCACGCCCGTCGTCGTCGAGGGCGACCCGGCCCACGCGCTGCTGCACGCGGCAGAGGAGCGCCAGGCCGACCTGATCCTGCTGGGCACGCACGGCCGCACCGGCTTGGCGCGGCTCATGCTCGGCAGCGTGGCGCGCAATGTGCTGCACCACGCACACGTGTCCGTGCTGATCGCGCGTGCTGCGCCGGCCAGCCAGTGACCACCGCGCTGGGCCCGTCGGTGGGCGCTGAGCTGCTTTCCCGGCTGGGCTTCCTGCACGTCCCCGGGCGGCCTTTCGACGAAGGACGCGCGTACCTCTTCGTGGCCCTGCGCCGCCGGCCCACGCTGCGCCACTACGATCCCGAGCGCATCGACTTCTGGCGCTTCGAGGAGGGTCGTGGCGTGCCAGCCGAGATCGACTTCGCCTGCCCGCTGGCGCCGGCAGGCGGCCACGCCTGGGGCCCCATCCGCGTCACCGACCGGCTGCGCGCCGTAAACGACTTCGTAAGTTTCGGCGGCGAGCTCAGCGTGGAACGCCGCGACGGCATGCGCGTCGTCGTCTTCAGCTCGGCCGCGCCCATTCTCGCGCGCGGCGGTCACTCGCAGGGCTGGGACGCCGGCGCGGAGGAGACGGCCGGCTTCATGGCCGCGCTGCGCGCTGCCGTGGGACGCAGCAGCGTGATCGAGCAGCGAGTCAGCCTGCTGGCGCCGCTGGCGGTCTATGCGGCCTTCCTGGCCACAACTCTGGCCCGTTACCGCGCGGCCGACCGGCTGCTCTCGTGGCGGCCCGACACCCTGGGCAACCTGCGCCGCGAGGCCGCTCGGCTGCGCCTCGACGCGCCGGATGAGTGGCTGGCCGGAGTCGAGCTGGCGGAGGGCCTCAGCCAGCGCCGCACCAGTCGCGTTGCCTGAGCCCGACGGCAGCCGTCGGCCCGTCACGCGTACGTCGAGAAGTTGAGGGCAATCCTCAGCGAGCCCGGCTGATCTGAAGCGCCGCGCTAGGCACCCGGCAGGCGCGGGACTCGCTAGGCCGGCAGTGCGCGCAGCAGCTGGCGGCAGGCGTCCGCGCAGCGGTGACAGGCCTCAGCGCACACTCGGCAGTGCTCCATGTTCATGCCGTCGGCGTGCCGCTGGCACTCGCTGCCACAGCTTTGGCAGGCCTCCACGCAGGCCTCGAGCTGCGCCCTGATCACGGCCCAATCGGGCTCCGTCTGACGCAGCAGCAGGTTGCCGGTCGTGCGGCAGACGTCGGCACAGTCAAGGTTCAAGCGGATGCAGCGGACCAGGTGAGTCAGATGGCGCTCCTCACCCAGACAGGCGTCGGCACAGGCCGTGCAGGCCTGGGCGCAATCGAAGCAGGCGTCGATGCACTCCAGCAGCGCCTCACGGTCCACGTTGCCGGTCATCTGCGGGTGCGTGTCGAGCATCTGGGCGCTGACGGTCATGGCGAGCCTCCATGCTGGTCGGTTGTCTCACCGAGCGTGGCACAGACGTCCTTGCCTGCCCGCTAAGTCGATCGCCCGGCGTCTTGCCCGTCCATGACACCTTGCACCTGCGGTTCATGCTGTGGGCATGGCTCCCACGCACGTGCTGCGAGCAGATCTGGCTACCGTCTGGTCCGAGCCAACCGGCGGCAAGCCGCTGCGCACCGTGGCCATGGGCCATCCGCTGGACGTCAAGGCGACGACTGACAAGCACGTCGAAGTGCGCCTTTGGCGCTATGTCGATACGCCGGACGGAGGGCGGCCGACCATCGGTCCCGGCTATATCCGCTTGCCGCGCGGCGTCACGGCCGAACGGGCCATCACCCCCGTCGACCAGAACCGCGTGCTCAGGTTCGACTTCATCGACGTGCAGCAGGGCGACGCGGCGGTGATGGAGACGCCGGCCGGCCTGTCCGTGCTCTTCGACGGCGGAGAGTCGCAGCTCTTCGCCCGCCACCTCGCCCGGCGTTACCCGCGCACCAGCGAGTCCAAACCCAAGAGCATCGAGGCCATCGTGGTCAGCCACGGCGACGCCGACCACTTCACCGGCCTGGCGATCATGCAGGAGACCGAAGCGAAGGAGACCGACTGGCGGCGGTTGGTGCTGCAGCCCCAACGCATCCTTCACAACGGCCTGGTCAAGCGGCCCTCGACGCGCAATGGCAAGCGCCGGCCCGACAGCCAGATGCTGGGGGCGACAGTCACTACGCCGGCTGGACCAGTCATCGTGGGCCTGGAGGAGGACCTGCTGGCCGTGCCGGGGACAGAGATGAATCGGCCCTTCCAGCGCTGGCGGCGGGCCATCCAGGGCTGGGCTCAGCGGGCGCCGGTCGAGATGCGCCGGCTGGCCTTCGGCGTGGACGACGCCTTCGACTTCCTGGCGCCGGAGGGCATCGAGGTGGAGGTCCTGGGCCCGATCGAGACGCTGCTCGAGGACGACCGGCCGGGTCTGGCCTTCTTCCGCCGGCCCCCACCCCGGCCGCGCATCGACGTCGACTCGATCGCCGAGGAGGCGATGGGTCCGCGTGGTTCGCTGTCGGCCTCGCACACCATCAACGGCCATTCCCTGGTGCTGCGCATCCGCTACGGCAACGTGCGCTTCCTGCTCAGCGGCGACCTCAACGAGGAGGCTGCCGAGCTGCTCCATGACTACATCCCTGACCGCCTGCAGGCCGAGGTGCTGAAGGTCCCGCACCATGGCTCGGCGGACTTCTCGGCCTCCTTCATAGGGGCCGTCTCGCCGGTCGTGTCGGTCGTCTCGTCGGGCGACGAGAGCGCAATGAAAGAGTACATCCACCCGCGCGCGACGCTGATGGCCAGTCTGGGCAAACTGTCGCGCGTGACGGAACCGGTCATCTTCGTCACCGAGCTGGCCGCCTTCTACGGCACGGTCGGCTACGTCACGCCCGAGGGACACTTGGTCGACGGCAGCGGTCAGCTGATCACCGACCCCAAGGCCCGGCAGGCTTTCTTCGCCTTCAACCGGCTGGCCTCCGGTGCCATCCGCGTGCGGACCGACGGCCACCGCCTGCTGGTCTACACGGACAGCGCGCTGGCCCACGTCAAGGAGGCCTACGCCTACGAAGTCGAGGCCGACCACGCCGTGCGGCCGGTGCCCGTCCTCCAGCTCAGGTAGCCCAACAGGGCCAGGTGGCTCTGGGCGGCGGCAGGCGGTGGGCATAGACTCCTAGCAGTACAAGGAGGTACGGAAGTGACTGACGACGTGATCACCGAGTCAATGCCCGAGCAGGAGCAGGTGGCCAAGGCCACGGTCCAGGCGCCGCGCGTCGGCCTGCGCATGGCGGCCGTGGGAATGGTCAAAGCAGACCAGGCCGAGATCACCAACGGATTGGCCGGCGTGGTCATTGCCGGCAAGCAGGCCAGTCTCAGCCGAGGAGGCGCCCGGACGATCATCTCGGCCGGCCGGACCGACATCTCGCAGGGCGGCGCGGGCATGGTCCTCTCCGCCGGCGAGACCCGCATCACGCAGGGCGGGGCAGGGACGCTGCTCTCGCTGGGCAACGTGCGCATCGAGCAGGGCGGGGCGATGGTGATGCTGACCAGGCAGGCGTCAGTCGGAACGCGTGGCTTCGTCGGGCTGGCCATCACTCCCCGGCTGGAGCTGGGCGAGGGCGCGCGCGTACTGCTCGGCGTAGAGCAGGCTCGCGCGCTGGGCATTGCCACCGTGGCGAGCGCCCTGATCCTGGTTGTCGGGCGGTTGTTGAGGCGCGGCAACTCCGGCTCAGCCGCCACCTGAACGGATGGGCCCGGCCGGTTCCCGTTGCGTGGGGTGAACCAGCTCACCGGCCGGACCACGGTTCCCGGCCGGATAGCGGTCATTCCGTTCAGCCGCTGAAACGGGCGCCCGGTCCTTTCAGTCCGTGCAACAACGGACCACCGCGAACGGCTGGTCGGCGCTCTTGGTGGTGAGTTCGTTCACGGGCTGAAACACAGCGGCTGCTTCGTGCATCACCTGAAACGATCGGCCGGCACTCCGCAACGTGACGCAAGTCCCGCTCTTCCGTGCCGCTGACATCGACCCACAGAAGCTGTCGGTCGGTCAGCCTGCGAACGAGCGTCTCATCAAGTTCGACAGAATGGTCGGTGCCGTCCGCATGGAACAGCCGGCTGACGACCGTCATCCTGGTGTGTTTCGGGCCTCCGGGCCGACGTATTTCGCTTGCCCCACGGCGCTTGTCGGGCTCATCTGTCTCGCTCGGCGCGCAGCCTAGCGCATTGGCGTTTCAAGAAATGCCACACGGCACTGGCAAGTTGACGCTGACCAGAGCAGGATGAACCCACAGCGAATGCCTTTGACGCGGAGGAGCGGATAGATGTCAGAACAGCGCAGCACGGTCGACATCGCGGCGGCGGCCCGGTCGAACGAGGCGTTCCGGCGCGAGATCCTGACCGGCGAGCACGAGCAGGTGGTCGTCATGACCATTCCCGTGGGCGAGGAGATCGGCGAAGAGGTACATCCCACAACCGATCAGGTGCTCGTCTTCGTGGACGGTAAGGGTGAGGCTCAGCTGGACGGGGAGTCGAGCGAGGTTGGGCCGAACGACCTGGTCTTCGTGCGCGCGCGCACACGCCACAACTTCCTCAATCGTGGCGACTCACCGCTGCGCCTGATCACCATCTACGCGCCGCCCGAACACGAGTCAGGCACCGTTCACCAGACCAAGGCGGAGGCCGACGCGGCCGAGCACTGAAGACAGCATCACCCTGATCCGAGCCGTCTCATGGCGGGCCACGAGCACCACCAGGCAGCCGAGCGCCAGCAGCGTCTCGAGGAGGCGGCCGGCGCCGGGGACGAGCACGCCGCCCACTCCGGCGACGCCCGACACGCCGGCTACGACCGACACGACAGGCCCGCCGGCCACGACCGACACGCCGGCCACTCGGTGGCCATGTTCCGCGACAAGTTCTGGCTGTCGCTGCTGCTGACGGTCCCGGTGGTCATCTGGAGCGAAGACGTCCAGATGCTGCTGGGTTTCCAGGCGCCGGAGTTCCCCGGCAGCGATTGGGTCGCGCCCGTGCTGGGCACGATCGTCTTTCTCTACGGCGGCCTGGTGTTCCTGCGCGGCGCCTGGGGCGAGCTGCGCGATCGGCAGCCGGGGATGATGACCCTGATCAGCCTGGCCATCACGGTCGCCTTCGTGGCCTCGGTCGTGGGCGCACTGGGCCTGTTCGAGGTCGAGATCTGGTGGGAGCTCTCGACGCTGATCACGGTCATGCTGCTGGGCCACTGGCTCGAGATGCGCTCGATCGCGCAGGCGAGGGGAGCACTCGCCGCGCTGGCCGAGCTGCTGCCTGACACCGCGGAGCGGATCACCGGCCACGGCACGGAGACGGTGCCGCTCGGCGAGCTGGCCGAGGGCGACGTCGTGCTGGTCAGGCCGGGCGGCCGCGTTCCAGTCGACGGGGTGGTCCGCCAGGGCGCCGCCGACGTCGACGAGTCAATGATTACGGGCGAATCTCGGCCGGTCAGCAAGGAAGCCGGTGATCGCGTGGTCGCCGGTACTGTCGCGGCGGGTGGCGCGCTGCGCGTGGAAGTGACCGCGGTAGGGGAACAGACCGCGCTGTCGGGCATCATGCGGCTGGTCGAGCAGGCCCAGGCCTCGGGCTCGCGCGCACAGGCGCTGGCCGACCGTGCCGCTGCGGTGCTCTTCTACGTCGCCATTGCTGCTGGCGCAATCACGCTGATCGTCTGGTGGCTGGTCGGCCGGCCCGAGGACGCTCTCGTTCGGACGGCGACGGTACTGGTCATCGCCTGCCCCCACGCGCTCGGGCTGGCCATCCCGCTGGTCGTCTCGATCTCGACGTCGCTCGGCGCGCGCAATGGCCTGCTCGTCAAGGACCGCCTGGCCCTCGAGCGGGCACGCCAGCTCGACGTGATCATCTTCGACAAGACCGGCACGCTGACACGCGGGCAGCATGTGCTCACCGATGTGGCCGCCATGGGCGACGAAGGCGAGGTGCTCGCCCTGGCCGCCGCGGCCGACGCCGATTCGGAGCATCCGCTTGCCCGGGCTATTGTGGCCGGTGCCGCGGCGCGCGGCCTGACCATCCCTACGGCAAAGGACTTTGAGTCACTCGCCGGCCGAGGCACGCGAGCGAACGTCGCCGGACGGGAGGTGTCCGTCGGTGGCCCGCGCCTGCTCGAGGAGCTGGGCGTTCGGCCGCCCGACCAACTGGTCTCTGCGACGCGGTCGTGGGCCGACGAGGGCCAGACGATCCTGCACGTGGTAGTCAACGGGCGGGTCGTGGGTGCCCTGGGCCTGGAGGACGAGATCAGGCCCGAGTCCGAGCAGGCGGTGGACCTGCTGCACGAGATGGGCCTGACGGTGGCCATGATCACCGGCGACGCCCAGTCCGTGGCCGAGTCGGTGGCACGACGGATCGGCATCGACGAGGTCGCCGCGCAGGTCCTGCCGGCCGACAAGGCTGCCGCCGTGCAGCGGTTCCAGCAGGGCGGGCGCCGCCGCGTGGCAATGGTCGGCGACGGCGTCAACGATGCCCCGGCGCTGGCCACGGCCGACGTGGGCATTGCCATAGGTGCGGGCACGGACGTGGCCGTCGAGTCGGCGGGCATCGTGCTCGTGCGCAACGACCCGCGTGACGTGGTCGCCGCGATCGAACTATCGCGCGCCTCCTACAGCAAGATGATCCAGAACCTGTTCTGGGCCACGGCCTACAACTTGGTGGCGATCCCTCTGGCGGCCGGCGTGCTGGCCCCGTGGGGCTTCGTCCTGCCCATGGCCGCCGGCGCGGTGGCGATGAGCGCCTCGACGATCATCGTGGCAGCCAACGCCCAACTGCTGCGGCGCCTGCGTCTGCGCCGGCCAGAACCGGCCCGGAGCCTTGCCGGCTAGGGGTAGAGGCCGCGCAGGGCCGTCGCCTCGGCCACGCGCTCGACGGCGATGGCATGTGCGGCAAGCCGTGGGTCGAGGCCCTCTACTGAAGCCCGCTCCCAGACCGCGTCTGCCGCTCCGACGATGATCTCGCGCAGCCGGCCGTTGATCTCGTCCAGCGTCCAGAAGCGCGCTTCGCGGTTCTGCACCCACTCGAAGTAGCTCACGATCACGCCGCCGGCGTTGCACAGGATGTCGGGGATGACCAGCACCCCGTTGTCACGCAGGGTCGCATCGGCGGAGGGCTCGACCGGACCGTTGGCGCCCTCGGCCAGGATCCGCGCGCGCACGTCACCGGCGTTGTGCTCGGTGATCTGGCCCTCCAGCGCGGCCAGCACGAGCACGTCGACGTCCAGCCCGAACAGCTCCTCGTTGCTCAGCGGGCGCGTGCCCGGAGCGTCGGCAATCGAGCCGGTCTCCTGCAGGTAGCGGCGCAGAAAGCCGACGTCGAGGCCGCGGTCGTCACGTACACCGCCGCCGACGTCCGTCAAGCCGATCACCTTCGCGCCGGCCTGTTGCAGCAGTCGCGCGGTGGCCTCACCCACGTTGCCAAAGCCCTGCACCGCGACGCGCGCGCCCGCCAGCTCCAGGCCGATCCGCCGGCAGGCCTCCTCGATGTTGTAGACGACGCCCTGGCCGGTGGCGTCGGCCCGACCCAGCGAGCCACCGATCGAGACCGGCTTGCCGGTGACCACGCCCGGCACGGAGAAGCCGCGGTGCATCGAGACGGTGTCCATGATCCAGGCCATCGTCTGGGCGTTCGTGCCCACGTCGGGTGCCGGAATGTCCTTCTCGGGCCCGATGATGCCCTCCAGCTCGGTCGCAAACCGCCGAGTCACGGCTTCATTCTCGCGCTCGCTGAGCGCGCGCGGATCGACCGTCACGCCGCCCTTGGCGCCACCGAAGGGCACGTTGACCAGGGCGCACTTCCAGGTCATCCACATGGCCAGCGCGCGCACCTCGTCGAGGTCCGTCGCAGGATGGAAGCGGAGGCCCCCCTTGGCCGGCCCGCGAGCGAGGTTGTGCTGGACCCGGTAACCGGTCAGCACCCGCACCGCTCCGTCGTCCCGGGTGACCGGGAAGTTGACGGTGAACTCGCGCTGCGGCAGGCGCAGCACGGCACGCAGGCCGGCATCCAGATGGAGGTGCTGGGCGGCCGCATCGAACTGCGCCAGTGCGGCATCCAGGGCCGCCCGGCCGGGACTGGCCGGTTTCGCCTGCGGTGTTTCGCGCCTCGTTGCCGGGGCAGTCATCAGATCCATGGTCATTGGGCTCCTTCTGGGTCAGCCTCCAGCTTCGGGCACGAAGGCGAACAGGGCCGTTGACTGGCATGAACGGAACGTGAATATGGCGATGCAGTGCGCCGTGTTCACGCGCTGTTCACGCGGCTTCCCGGACGGGTTCAGGTGGGCGACCTAGCGTTTAGCGAGAAATGAGCGCGATCACCGACGCCCGACCATCAGCCCCCGCCGAACCCCAGCCGGCAGCCCTGCCCGAACGCCGGCCGCTCCCCCGCGCAGGGATGTCCGCCGAGCCCCGCTTCCATTGCGCGACCTGCGAGATCGAAATCATCGGCCGCCCGACCATCCATGTCGGTGTCGCCTTCTGCTGCGCCGGCTGCGTCGCCGGCGGCCCCTGTACGTGCTCCTACGACATGCTTCCCGAGCCGCCGCCTGACGCCGTACACGGCTGGAGGATCCACGATTGCCTCGACCTGACGGCGCTGGACGACGAACTTGCCGCGGTGGCCGCCGCCCGCCGCTGAACCTATGCTGACGGCGTGACGCCGGAAGCCACGCAGGCCTCGCCGCTCGCGCTTGCAGCGCTGGCCGTGGTTGCCGACGGCGCGACCGCCACGGAGCTCGAGCAGCGCTTCGACGCGGCCGGGGCCCGGCTGGCGGACGGAACCGCCCAGCGCCTGCTCGATCAACTTGCCGGGCTCGGATTGATCCGCGCGGCCAGCCCCGGGCGGTTCGTGCCTACGAGCATCGGGCAGCGGCGGATCGCCGACCAGCGCCCGCTCGGCGACGACGAGACCCACCGACTGGCCGAGCTGGAACGTCTGCGCACGGACCTACTTTCGACGATCGCCCACGAGCTACGCACGCCTCTGACGGCCGTGCGCACCAGCGTCGGACTGTTGCAGGACACGCATCGTGCCCCGGACGAGGGGCAGCGGCAAACCCTGTTGGCGACGATCGAGCGCAATGCTGACCGGATGCAGCGGCTGGTCGGCGACATCCTCGAGCTGGCCCGCTTCCGGTCAGGCACGGTCAAGCTTCAGCTGCGCCGCTTCGATGCCCGCCGGCTGGCGGCCGCCGCAGCCGAGTCGGTCGCCCCGCTGGCGGCCGCCGCCAACCAGCGCATAGCAGTCGACGCACCCGACAGGCCCGTTTGGGTATTCGGCGACCACCGCCGGCTCGAGCAGGCGCTGGTCAACCTGCTCTCAAATGCCCAGAAGTATTCGCCCGATGGATCGGGAATCCGCCTGCGCGTGAGCCACGCCGGCGACGAGGTAGCCTGGAGCGTGACCGATGAGGGCCCGGGCATCCGGCCAGGCGATCGGGCCCGTCTCTTCGAGCGCTTCTTCGTGGGCCGCAATGACCGCGGGGGAGGGGCCGGCGTGGGCCTGGGCCTGCCCACTGCGCTGGCCATCGCCCAGGCGCACGGAGGGCGAGTTGAAGTGGACACGGCACCGGGCAGTGGCAGCACCTTCACACTCGCCGTTCCAGCCCAGGGACCGGAAGGCGAGGCGGAGGCATGAAGATCCTGGTCGTCGACGACGAGCCCGACGTGGTCGAGTCGGTACGCATAGGATTCACGCTGCATTGGCGTGAGATCGAGGTGCTCGGCGCGACGAGCGGCGAGCAGGCGCTCGATGCGGTGGAGAGCGAGCACCCGGATATCGTCCTGCTTGACATCGGGCTGCCCGACATCGACGGCTTCGAAGTCCTGCGCCGGATCCGCGACTTCTCCGACGTGCCGGTGGTGATGCTGACCGCGCGCGACGATTCGATGGACAAGGTCAAAGGGCTCGAGCTGGGCGCCGACGACTATGTCACCAAGCCCTTCAACCACCTCGAGTTGATGGCCCGCGTGCGCGCCGTCCTGCGCCGCCTGAGCATGCCCACGCCGACGAGTCGTGCGCCTTCGTTCAGGTGGCTCGACCTGGAAGTGGACTTCGCGCGCCAGGAGGCGCGCCTGAAGGGTGAGCGGCTGGAGTTGACGCCGACCGAGTACAAGCTGCTCTACCACCTCGTGCGCAACCAGGGCCACGTCCTCCAGCACGGCACGCTGCTGGCCAAGGTGTGGGGCCGCGAGTACGTCGACGAGGTGGACTACCTGCGCGTCTACATCCGGCGGCTGCGCGACAAGCTCGACGACGATCCCGACAACCCGCACTACATCCGCACGGAGCGAGGCCTGGGCTACCGCTTCCTGGCGCCCGACCCTGCGCGCTGATATTCACCCGTCGATAGCGAGCGGCTGCGCCTCCGGATCGAGCACCTGCACCAGCGCCCGGGCATACGCGCCCAGGGCCTCGCCGACGCCGCCGTAGAAGGTCGGGAAGGCGTAGATGAGCCGGCCCAGGTCGGCGAGCGGGATGGCCAGCTGCACGGCGGCGCCCAGCAGGCCCAGAACCTCGCCGGCGTGCGGCCCGACGCACGTGGCGCCCACCAGCACGCCGCGGCGGCGATCGGCGACGAGCTTGATCAGACCTTCATTGCCGGTGCCGTGGATCCAGCCGCGAAACGTGCGCTGCATCGGCTTGACCGAAACGGCGACATCCAGGTCGGCCTGCCGGGCCTGGGCCTCGCGCATGCCGACCGATGCGACCTCCGGATCCGTGAACGTGACGGCCGGCGGGCCGGCGTAGTCGACGGACGGCACCTCCCGGCCCAGGATGTCCGCTTCCACGACGTGCGCCTGGGCCAGCGCCAGGTGCGTGAACAGGCCTTTGCCCGCAACGTCGCCCATTGCCCAGATGCCTTCGCCGGCGCGCATACGCTCGTCCACCGCGATGGCGCCGCCCGAGGTGTCTATGCCGGCCTCCTCGAGCCCGAGGTTTGCGAGGTTCGGCCTCCGGCCGA
>DATKBB010000105.1:0-26691 GCA_035514295.1 Candidatus Limnocylindria bacterium
CAGCGTCACCACGAGCAGCGGGGTGTTCTTCGACCAGTCGAGGAGGTGGTCGATGAAGTCGAGCAGGCCAGCGTCCGCCCAGTGCAGGTCCTCGAACACGAGTGTCGTGCTGCCTCGCTGGGCGATGCTCTCGAAGAAGCGACGCCAGGCGGCGAAGAGAAGCTCGCGTCCTCCCTGCGGCGCGGGTTCGAGCCCCAGGAGAGCGAGCAGCGAGCCCAGGATCCACGGCCTCTCCGACGGCTCCGCGACGTACTCGTCGACCGTTTCGATCAGCCGCCGGCGCGTCGTGTCGGCGTCGTCCGACTCGGCCAGCCGGGCGCGGCCGCGGATCATTTCGCCCAGAGCCCAGAAGGTGATGCCCTCGCCGTAGGCCGGGCACCGCCCGTGGTGCCAATAGATAGGCTCGACCACGCCGTCGATGTACTTCTCCAACTCCCAGGCGAGTCGGCTCTTGCCGATGCCGGCCGGGCCCGTGACGGAGACCAGCCGCGGCCGCGGATCGCGCGCGCCCAGGTGGAGCAGCTCGCGCAGCAGGCGGAACTCCTCCTGCCGGCCGACGAAGGGCGTTTCCAGCGCCTCCGTGCGGCCAGCGCCGCGCCGCTGGGCCACCACGCGCAGCGCACGCCAGGCGGGCACGGGTGCCTGCTTGCCCTTGAGCGCCTGTTCGCCGGCGGCCTCGAAGGCCAGCGCGGCCGAAGCCGCGCGCATGGTTGACTCCCCGACCAGCACGCCGCCCGGCGGGGCGACCGACTGGAGGCGGGCGGCGGTGTTGACCAGGTCGCCGGCCAGCAGCCCCTGGTCGGTGGCGGCGGGGCTGACCGCGGCCTCGCCCGTCAGGATCCCCGCGCGCGCGCCGATGCCGGACCCGAGCGTCTCGACGCCATCGACCAGGTCGAGCGCGGCTCGGACCGCGCGCTCGGCGTCGTCCTCGTGGGCGGTGGGCGTGCCCCACACGGCCATCACAGCGTCGCCGATGAACTTCTCGATCGTACCGCCGTAGCGTTCGACCACCGTCCGGGCAATGTCGAAGTAACGCTGGAGGGTGTCGCGTACCTCCTCCGCGTCGCGCTCCTCGGCGAAGGGAGTGAAGCCGACGAGGTCGGCGAACATGACGCTGACCAGGCGGCGCTCGGCAGCCGCGGCGTGGCCCGCCTGCGCTCCCGTGTCTCGGTCGTTGGCGGACTGCGCACCGATCGGCTGGCCGCAGTTGCCGCAGAAGCGTGCCTCCGGCTCGTTGGTCGAGCCGCAGTTGGAGCAGCCCTGGGCGAGGGCCGTGCCGCACTGGAGGCAGAAGCGACGATCCGGGCGGTTCTCGGCCCCGCAGTTGCCGCACTTCACGTGGCCTGGACCTCGACGCTGAGCGGTACCGCGCGACGAACGGCGTCCGTGACGGGGCAGTGCGCGACGGCCCACTTCACGATGTCATCAACGACCATCGGGTCCGTGCCGGGGGCGCTGACGCGAGCTACCACGCGCGTGCTGAGCGGGCCGGCGGGCGTGTCGTCGTCCATGCCCAGGATGCCCCGGTCGTCCGACTCGGAGTCGACGGTTACCTCGACGCGGGTCAGGGTGACTCCCAGCTGGGCGGCGCGCATGGCGATGAGCGTGGCCGTGCAGCTCGCCTCCGCCGCCCGCAGGAACCAGCCGGGCGACGGCGCCGAGTTCTGGCCGCCCACCGAGGCGGGCATGTCGGTCGTGAGCTTGGCACCGTCAGGCCCGCTGACCGTCGCCTGCAGGCCCTGAGTGATCGTGGCTGTGGCCTGGCTGTCGGTGTAGCGGGCTTCTTCGGGGTGCTCGCCCAGGTAGGCGAGGGCCGCCTCGATGGCCTGACGGATCTCGGCGCTCACTTTCGCTCCTCCTGCAGTGGCTCCCGATGCTACTCCTCGCCCGCAGACGCCTTCAGCCGAGTCGCGCAGGGAACAGGCGCGTGCCGTCGGTTGAGATCCACAGCAGCGCGGTCTCTGCCGGCATGGGCGTGCGCGGATCCGTGAGTGCGCGGAGCCAGGCGTGGCCGCTGCCGGGAAAGCGGGCACGCAGCAGGGCCCGGTGCTCGTGGACGAGGCGGCGGGTGCGCTCGGTGCTGCGCACCACCCAGCAGCCGCTCGTGCGGGGCAAGGGCTCGTCACCCACCATTCGGGCGATGGCGTAGCGCTCCAGCGCTTCGAGCCGCCGCGTCCAGTCACGCAGCGCGGCGCCCAGGTCGTCGAACCAGTCCCAGATCTCCTTGATGGCGTACTCCCGGCCGCGACGCAGGACGACGTCCGCCGCGCGCGAGGTGCGTGCCTCGCGATCGATCAGCTCCTCGGGCAATGCCTTCCAGCCGCCGGGCTTCGCGACGCGGATGACCAGCTCCTGGTGGCGTAGGTGCACCGCGTCACGCGGCGCGTCCGCCGCCGAGGTCCGCTCGAGGTACGCCCTCAGGGAGCTGCCCACGGCTGTCGCCGCGCGGTTCCAGGTCGCCAGCGTGTAGCGGCCGTCCCGTCCGAGCTCGAGCTGGCTCCACGTGCTCTGGCTCAGGCCGGCCAGCGCACAGGCCTGGGCCTGCGTCAGGCGGCGGCGCCTGCGTCCGTCACGCAGCATCTTCCCGAGGCGGGTTGCGAGCTCCACCGCCTGCCGGTCCGCGGCCGCCTGGGGCGGGGTCCTCCTGGCGGCGGCGGCGCGACGTCCCATATCGGCACTATCGTAGGAATCCGGACTTGCTCAGGACTCATCGCGGACTTCGCAGCCGCTCACCTGCGGGGCTGGGGGTGGGGCGGGCCTCCTGCCCCTTCCGCGACCGGCACTATCGCAGGCGCTGGGTGCTTTGGTGGATGGCGGCGCGGGCCGGGCTCGTGGGCACTGCTGCGGGCTTGGCGCCGCCTCAAACCACGCCCTATCAGCAGTAGTGCCGGTAGCAGTCGCGTCAACGCTGCGGAAGTCCACAGGCATGGGTCCTGGCACCCGCCCGGCGAGCCCCATACCGCCGACGGCAGTGATAGTGGTGGTAGGCGCCGGGGCGACGGGCGAAGGGCGCCGAGCGCCGTGCGCCGGGCGGCGGGTGGGGGCGTGCGCCCCGACCACTCCGGCGCTGTGGCACGCTAGGGCCTCGTGTCGGGCTGAGCTCGAGGAGGCAGCATTGCGACGGATCCTGCTCTGGATGGCCGGCAATCGGTGGCTGCGGCGGAACCTGCCGCGGCTGGCCTTCACCAGGCGGGCTGTGCGCCGCTTCATGCCCGGCGAGCAGATGGAGGACGCTCTGGCCGCGGCCGAGCGCCACCGCGTGCGCGGCATCAACGTGCTGTTCACGCACCTGGGCGAGAACCTGACGCGCATCGAGGACGCAGACCGCACGGCGGCCCACTACATGCGCCTGCTCGACGAGACCGAGGCGCGGGGGCTGGACGCGGAACCGTCGGTCAAGCTCACCCAGCTGGGCTTCGACCTCGACCCGCGACGGACCTACGAGCACATGTCGCGCCTCGCCGAGCGCGCCGCCCGGATAACGCCGCCCGGTCAGCAGGAGCCGCTCAACCTGTGGATCGATATGGAGGGCTCGGCCTACACGGAGCCCACGATCCAGCTTTACGAGCGCCTTAAGTCGCGCCACGCCAACGTCGGGATCTGCCTGCAGGCATACCTCAAGCGCACGTACACGGACATCGAGCGGCTGCTTCCAGTCGAGCCGCGGATCCGCCTTGTCAAGGGCGCCTACTCAGAATCGCCCGAGATCTGCTTCCGCAAGCGACCCGAAGTCGACGCCAACTTCCTGGCCCTAAGCGTTTCCATGCTCGAGGCGCGCAGGGCGGGCAAGAGCCTGTTCATCGGCCTGGGGACGCACGACGTCGAGCTGATCGAGCAGCTGGGCAAGCGCGCCGGTGAGCTCGGCCTGGGTACGGACGCCTTCGACGTTGAAATGCTCTACGGCATTCGCCGCGACCAGCAGCGACGGCTGTTGCGCGAGGGCTACCGCGTGCGGGTGCTGATCGCTTACGGCGAAGCCTGGTACCCCTGGTACATGCGTCGTCTGGCCGAGCGGCCGGCCAACGTCGCCTTCGCGCTGCGCCAGATCCTGCCCTGAGGCGCCCAATCAGCTCAAGTCGCTCAACAGCCTCAGTCGGGCAGTCCCTCCAGCGGAGGTTCGCCCTGGCCCTCAGGGCATAGCCGCGGCACGTCGCCCTGGGCCATGCGGAAGTCGTACGTCTGGCCGCCGGCCTCCAGCACGACCCAATAGCCCTCGGTCAGCACCTGCGCGTACATCTGGTCCTCCTCCGGGCAGTTCAGCCCCGGGTCGCTCCAGGTGACGGACTGCGCGCGAACGACTGTCACGTCGCCAATGCTCACGTCGGCCAAGACAGCTGCCTCGTCGACGATCGCCTCGACCACTTCCTGCGGGGCGTCGCCCTCGAAGGGTGGGAACGTCTCCTGCGGCGGCAGCGGAACGTGGGTCGGGCTGGCCGGGGCCGGCGTCTGGGCCGGCGGCGTCGAGGCCGGTGGCGCTGGTGTGCCCGGCGTCTGGGCCGGGGGAGTGGCGCCGGTGCAGGCTGCCAGTAGCAGCGCGCCGGCCAGTAAAAGGGCTGACTTCATCGTCGGGATGCTAGCTGTGGGCGCGCCAAAGCGCACGCGTGTCATGCTCATGGTATGACGGACGACGCGCTGGGCGGAACGGTTCCCAGGGCGGAGTCGGAGACGACTGACGACGTCGGCGAACGCTGTCGCCAGCTTGGTCGGCGGCGGTTAGCCGGTCCTGAGCGGGAGATGAGAACTTTCTTATCTGCGCCGAGTGCGCAGGCGGCGCCGGGCGGTCTGGCGCGAATTCTCGAGCAGCGGCTCGAGAATCGCAGATAGCTGGGCCGCCGTGGGTCGAGCGGCGGGATCGGGCAGCAGGCAGCCCAGGATGGGCGCAGCCAGTTCGGCCGGCACGCGCTGGGGCAGAGCCGCCGGCGCGATGTGCAGCTGCGGATGTGGGTCGGCGCTCGAGCGAGCGTGCGCGAAGGGATGTTTGCCGGCGGCGGCAAAGTAGAGCACCACGCCGAGCGCCCACACGTCGGCGGGCGGCCCCAGCTGCGGAAGCGTCTCCACCCGGCATTGCTCGGGGGCCATGTAGGCGTCCGTGCCCAGCGTGGAGGTCAGTCCGGCGATCTCCTCGCGCGTGCGGGCGATGCCCAGATCAATCAGGCGGGGAGTGGCCGACATGACCAGGTTGCGCGGCTTGACGTCGAGGTGGATGTAGCCCGAGTTGTGCATGAAGGCCAGCGCCGAACAGATCTCGATGCCCAGCGGGATCAGCTGCTCGGGCGCGAGGGGGCCGAAGCGGCGCACGAGCGTGGAGAGCCGTGGACCGTCCAGGGATTCCAGGACCAGATGCGGCCGAGGGCCGTCGAGCACGGCCTCGAAGCAGCGCACGATGGCCGGGTGCTGGAGGTCGTGCAGCACGCGCGCCTCGCGGCCCAGCGCGGCGCGCGAGGTCTCGTTGTCGACGTGGTCTGGGCGCAGGACCTTGGCCACGACCAGCGTGTGCAGGCGCGCGTCCCAGGCGACCCACGCCTCCGCCCGGGTGCCGCCGCCCAGCAGGTAGACCGCGTGGCGGCCCGGCACGATCTCGTCGCCATCGGCGAACTTCCAGCTGATCTTGTCGTCGCTCACTGCACGCTCATGCTAGAGAGAAGCGGAGACCCGTGGGTCCCCGCTTCCTTGGTTGGGCCGGTAGTGGGCCGCGGTCAGCTGCCCGAGTCGGCGCTGCCCGAGTCCGCCGAACGGCTGTCAGCCGAGTTGCTGTCGAACGACCGGGAGTCCACCGAACGGCTGTCAGCCGAGTTGCTGTCGACCGACGCGTCCGGCGTGGCGCGCGGCGTGGGATTGGCCGCCGGACGAGAGGCGGCCGTGAGAATTCGCTCATCTGGCGAGCGATCGGCGAGCGCGGGTGACTAGTAGTCCGGAACAGTACCGGGCGAAGTCGGCCGGCCCTGACCGGGTGGGCAGAGCATCGGTGTGCCGGTCTCGCTCATACGGAAGTCGTATTGCTCGTCGCCGACGCGCAGCTCGACCCAGTAGCCGTCTACGGGTTCCTGCGTGTACTCCGTTCCGGGGGCCGGGCAGCCCAGGGAACCGTCATTCCAGGTCACCTGCTGGGCACGAACAACCTCGACGTCCACCGGTTCGACACCCGCCAGCTCGGCGGCTTCGGCAACTATCACGTCCAGGACTTCCGCCGGCACCTCGCCCAGCACCGGCTCGGGCGTTAACTCGGGCGGGATCGTGTTGACCGGCGGAGTGCCGAGGTCCGGCCTGCTGGGCTGGCTCGCATGCACCGTGGGCGGCGGGGAGGGGCTCTCATCGCCCGGCGCCAGGGCCGTGCAGGCGACGAGCAGCGGCCCTAGCAAAATCGTCAAGCACGCGCGCATGGACACATCCTATTCCAAGAGGAAGGGGCCGGCTTGCGCCGGCCCCTGTCTATGGCAGCTGCTAAGAACCGCTACGGCGAAATGTGAATCTCGAGGGCCTCCCTTGCGGCCGGCGCGCCGTCCCTGAACAGGAGCAGCACGCCGAGCTCACCGGGATTGGTGTCGACGGGCCCGAAGTCGAGGATCTCGACGTCGGCATTCGTCTTGGGGGCGATGGTGGCAAAGATGCTGCCGTCGACGAGGCCCAGGTAGCGCTCACCGAGCGGCGCGATGGTCAATGTGCCGGTCCCGTCGCCGGGGCCGCCGAAGTACCAGTCCACCACCTGGTAGGTGGAATCGACCGGATCGAAGAAGTCTGCGGCGTTCATGCCGATCTGCTCACCGCAGATGAGCATGACCATGTTGCCGCTGTTGGTGTCGTGGTCGGCGAAGAAGAAGGCAGACAGGCTGCCGGTATTGAGGTTAAACACCCAGGTGAGTACGCGTCCGTCACTCAGCCCCAGGCCGACGTCGGCGGTAAAGACCACGTAGTCGTCGACGCCGTCCTGGTCGACGTCCAGCCAGACCTGGAACTCGGCCGGTGCAATGGCATGCGTCTGGCGTTCCCAGGTGTTGAACGCAAACGCCCAGATGAACGAGTTGTTCGCGCTACAGAAGCCTGCCGGGACGGGGTAGGTCTGGACGCCTGCCCGCCTGATGTCCGGCGTGGGTGACTGCTCACCCGGGCCGCCCTCGGGCAGGTTCGGGCTGGTGGCGAGGAGCGAGTAGCTCTCGACCGGTGCCGGCTCGATGCCCTTGTTGCGCAGGTCGCCGTTGGCCTTCCGCACGACATTGCCGGCGGCGCGCGGCAGGACATGCCAGGCGAGGTGGAGCGGCCGGTCATCGTCCAGCGTGGTGGAGCGATCGTCCAGCCAGATGTAGCCGTCGTACTCGTGCAGCGTGAGCGGTCCGGGATCGGCGCCCCTGCTACCCGAATTCATCGTCCACGGGCGCAGCTTGTTGCCCTTGATGGTGAGGTGGACCGGGAACTGGCGTGCGCCCCTGGGCGGCACGGTGACTCGCTTGGGCACGCGTACGCTGACGGCGCCGTTGTTCCTGTCGTTCTGGAAGCGGAAGTCGGCCGACACGTCGTAGTGGATTGGCCTGTTGGTGTAGTTGCGCACGACGACATGGCGGGTCAGCGTCCTTCGCGTCTGCGTCACGTCGTGGAAGCCGAAGTTGACGACTCCCGTTCTGCTGCGCCTATCCCACGCGGCCGCCTTGGAGGCGAGTGCGCGATCCACGCGTACCTCGCCGCCGCCGATCCGGCTGATGGGGGCGAGCGTGCCGCCGAAAAGCTCCGGCGCGTTCATGATGTTCGTCTCGGCGCTGTTCATCAGCACCGACTTGATCTCGTGCGGCCGGCGAGAGCCGTAGGCGTCCATGAGCAGAGCCGCCGACCCTGCGACCATCGGGGCGGCTCCCGAAGTGCCGCCGAACGGAGTCTCGCCTTCGCCCGTCCCGGCCTCGGCCGAAACGGAGGCGCCGGGCGCGCCGATCTCCGGCTTGACGACGTTGGTCAGCATCGTGGGTCCACGCGAGGATGAGCCGACCATGTGGCCGACCAGCGGGATACCGGTGGCGGGATCGAAGCGGATGACCACCTCACCGGCAGCCAGGCCGCTCTTGATCGCGTTGGACGTGCTCTGGTGGATCATGAAGCCTGGGATGTCGCCGCAGGCTCCGTCCGGGCAGGCGCCCAGGCCGCCCTCGAAGGGGTCGCCAGGTGCGACCAGGCCGATGATGCCGACCAGGCCGCCGCCGTTGGCAACGTTGGTGATCTTGAGGCTGAAGTCGCAGGCACCCCGGTCGACCAGCACAATCAGGCCCGCGAGCGAGCCGGCCGGGAAGGCGGCGCAACCGTTGAGGTTGCCGCCTGCGCCGTCACCGTACTGGGCCGGCGCCTCGATGGCGCTGGTCACCTCTGCCGACCAGGGCTGGTGAACGGCGGCGTACGAGCCCGCGATCGAGGCGGGCGAAAGGATGTCCATGACCAGCTGGATGGACGAGGGGACCGCCGTCTGGGCGACCGACAACGCGGACGGCGCGGCCGCGGGGCTGCCCGTCACGTACGGCTTGTCCGAGCTGTTGCCGGCCGAGGCCACGGTCAGCACGCCGACCTTGGTGGCGTTCTCGACGGCCTGCGAGAGGTCGTCGTCGAAAGCCTGGCCGTAGGGGGCGCCGAGCGACATGTTGATGATGTCGACGGCATCCGCTGTGCTGCCGTCGCCGTTCGGGTCGACGGCGAAGTCGATGCCCTGCAGCAGCGCGACACCGCTGCACGAGGTGGAAACGGCAGAGCAGACCTTGACGGCGTAGAGGCGGGCGTCGGGGGCCACCCCGCCTACGCCGGCGATGATGTGGGCCACGTGGGTGCCGTGACCGCCGTCGCACGGTGCCGGGATGGTCACCGGGCCGCAGTCGATCGGGTCGGGATCGGGGGCCAACGGCGGGCTGCCCGCGCCGCCCGTCCAGGCCTCGCCGACGAAGTCCCAGCCACCGATCACCTTGTCGGTGGGGAACAGGCCGTCGCGGCTCGTATTTCGTGGATCGTTGACCGAGGTGCCGTAAGCTGCCTCGTAGGCGGCGGCGGTGCCGGCACCGCCGAACGCGACGTGCGTGTAGTCGATGCCGGAGTCAAGAACGGCGACCCGGATTCCCTCGCCGGTGAAGCCGACGTCGTGCACGGCGCTGCCGCCGATGTAGGGCACCGTTTCCCCGAGGTTTCGCTGCTCGTCGTGGCGCTCGTAGTCACGGACCGGCCGGATCGATACGACCGCCGGATTGGCGGCCAGCGCGGCGATCTCGGCGGCGTCGATGCGCAGAATGACGGCGTTGAGGGCGCTTTGCGTCGTACCCAGCACCCGGGCGTTACGGTCGAGTCGACTGGCGGCGTTGATCACGCCACGTTGCTGGACCTGGACTCGCGACTTCTGTTGACGCTGGCCGGCTGCACTCTGGCCGGTTGCGGCGACCTCGGCGACCGCCGGCTGCGACAGCTGGACCACGACGTTCTGCGGCCCGCGAGCGGCGCGCAGGCCGAGCGCGACCTTCTCCTCGGCCGTCAGCGAGGCGCGCTCGCGCGGCTTCTTGAGTTTCAGATCTTTGACGGCGTCGGGCAGGCCGCGATCGGTTCGCGCGTCCTGGGCCAACGCTGCAGGCATGCTGCCCAGCAGCAGGCAGACGGAAACTAGGGTCGCGACCGAGAGTCGCAACCGATAACGCTTGGCGCGCATCGTCCCTCCCTGTATTCCCGGGCAATCTGGGGGTGCCGGGTTCGTCTCCCACGCCGCGATCCGTCTGAGCCGGGGCCCTTTCCCCGCCGGTAGCGGCACGCGGAAACTACTCCACTCAGAGGAGCAGGGTCAAGCCTCTTTGGACGCCGGCTGCTGGAACCGTGCCAACGACATGAAGTCGACCTGAAGAGTCGTGGTGCCACTTGTCACCAGGTCGGCGGCGATGGCACCGATCACGGCGGAGAACTTGAAGCCGTGGCCCGAGCAGGGGGAGAGGAGCAGCACGCGATCGTCGGCCGGGTGGAAGTCGACCACGAAGTTGAAGTCGGGCGTGTTGGTGTACATGCACACCTGGGCGCGCAGGCGGCGGCCGTTGCCGGCCGGCAGGTAGCGTTGCAGGAAGCGCCGCACCGGCGCCTCGTCGGACTCGTGGACCTGGCGGTCCAGCGTGTCTGGGTCGGTGGGCAGGCCGCCGTGGTGGCGGGCGGCCTTGAAGCCCTGCTCTGGCAGGTCAGGGAAGCCGTAGAAGGCGTGCTGGGCGTCGAGCTCGACGATCCAGACGGGCAGCCGATCGGGCGCCAGCAGCCCGGCGTCGGCGGCCGGCTCAAACCAGAAGAGGGGATTCCGCTCGACATGGAGGGGCAGGTCGAGGTCGGGCACCAGCTTGGCCAGCCAGGCGCCGGCAGCGAGGACCAGCCGATCGGCGACGTAGGTCGCCCGGTCTGTGGTCACGCTGATGCCCGAGCCGTCGCGCTGCCAGCCCACGACGCGCTCGCCGAAGCGCAGCTCCGCCCCGCTCTGCTCGGCCAGGCCGAGGTGCGCCTCGATGCAGCGTTCCGGGAATAGCAGCCCGGCCAGCGGCTCGTGCAGCGCCTGCATGTCCTCGTCCAGGTGCAGCGCCGGGAAGCGGTGAAGCGTCTCGCTCGCGTCCAGCAGCTCGTGGGGCAGTCCGTGGTCTCGCGCGCTGCGCAGTGACCCGTCTAGCACGCCGCTTCCGAGTCGGCCGCAGTACAGGCCACCGGTCTGGAGCAGCAGCTTGGCGCCTGTCTCCGCTTCGATCTGCGGCCACAGCTCCCAGGCCGCCCGCAACATTGGCACGTAGTCCGGATGCTCGAAATAGGCCAGCCTGATGATCCGCGACAGGCCGCCCGACGAGCCCAGGTCGTGGGCGCGCTCGAAGGCCTCGATGCCCAGCACCTTTTGCCCGCGGCGACCGAGCTGGTAGGCGGTCGCGCTGCCGTGCGCGCCCAGGCCGATGACGATGACGTCGTACGTCAAATGGCCGCTACTCCTCCATCTCGGCTGCCCACAGCTCGTCCTCGAACTGCTGCGTCTGGTAGCACTCGCCGCAGAGGGGCCCGTTCGGCGCATCGGGCTGGTCCTCGGGCAGCTGGCCCAGCGCTCGGCCGCAGACCACGCAGTAGATGTTCGTCAGTTCGGGGAACAGGTCCGCCACGCTAGGAGGCCGCTGCCGAGGCGGACGTGAGGCTTCCTGTCCGCCGCGCCGCGATCAAACGCTGGTAGACGACCTCGTAATCGTCGATCATTCGCTCCGGCGAAAAACGCTCGAGCGCGCGCCGCCTGATCCCCGCCCGATCCAGCCCCCTGGACAGGTCGACGGCCAGGGCGGCCTCGTCGACGTCGTCCACCAGGTAGCCGTCGATCCCGTGCACGACCGTCTCGGTCAGTGCGCCGGCCCGTCGTGCGATGACCGGCGTGCCGGTCGCCATCGATTCGATCGCGACGAGGCCAAAGGGCTCCGGCCAGGCACCCAGCATGATCGTCGCGCGGGCGCCGGCGATGATCGGGTCGCGCTCGAGCGGTGGCAGTTCGCCCAGGAACTCGACCACGCCGTCGTCGATGGCCGGCTGAACCACCTCCGCGAAGTGATCCTGCTCGTGCTCGTCGTAGACCTTGGCCACCACACGCAGCGGGAGTTGCGTCCTACGCGCCAGCTCGATGGCCGCGATCACCCCCTTCTCTGGCGTGATCCGACCCACGAAGCAGAGATAGTCGCCCACTTCTCCGTTGAAGGGTGCGGACGCGAGCGGCAGGCCATGGTGGATGGTGCCCACCCAGTTCGCGTCCTCGCGCCAGCGACGTTGGCTCTCGCTGATGCAGACCAGCGGTACGTCACGAAACTCCTTGAGCAGCTCTGGAATACCAGCCACGTCCAGGCGACCATGCAGCGTGGTCACGACCGGCGTAGGACAGTGGCGCGCGAAGAGGAAACCGTGGTGCTCGAGGTGCGAGTGGATGACGTCGAAGCGCTCGTGTTCACGCCAGACCGTGGCGGCAGCGAGCTGGAGAAAGGCGGATACGTCGCCGCGGTACTCCATCGACCACAGGCTCTGCGGGATGATGGGCACGAGCTCACAGGCCACATCCGAGTCCCCCGACGCGAAGAGTGTCACCTGGTGGCCGCGCCGCATGAGCTCATCAACGATGCAGGCCACCACGCGCTCTGTGCCCGAGTAGCCCGTGGGGGGTACGGCCAACATGGGCGGCACCACGACAGCTATCCGAAGAGTTTTACCCATGACGATCTGTCGTCACCTCTGTTCAGTCGCGGCCAAGCGCCCAACGAAGACAATACACGGGCAAGCTTGCGGGCCAGAGAATGGCGTGGTCGGCGGGACCGCGGCCAGCATCGCCGCACCGGAGCCGTTGCATTCCTCTGCAAATCGCCCTTCACCTGCGTGGCAGGACGCTGCACAATCCGCTCATGCCGCAACGCGATATCGGCCTGATCCTGATGCGCCAGCTTGCCTCCGGTTTGGCCGTGCCGCTGATCCTGGTCGACGCCGAGGGCGACCTGCTCTTCTTCAACGAGCCGGCCGAAGTCCTGCTCGGCCAGCGCTTCGACGAGGTGGGCGACATGCCGCTCGACCGGCGACGAAGGATCTTTGCCTTTCGCGACGAGCAGGGACAGCCGTTGCCCGACGATCAGCCGCCGCTCGTGGTGGCCCTGCGCGAGCAGCGGCCGGTGCACCGGCGGGTGTGGATGCGCGGCTTCGACGGCCAGGACCGGGCCATAGAGGTGGCAGCCTTCCCGCTGCTGGGTGCCGGCGGGCACCTGATCGGCGGCGTGGCGATGTTCTGGGAACGCCGCCCGAAGTGAGCCACGCTCAGGAGCAAAGCGAACAGGGTCTGCTCGTGCGCTTGTGGGGCACCCGCGGCTCCATCGCCAGCGCCGGCCCAGAGACCGTTGCTTATGGCGGCAACACCTCGTGTGTGGAACTGCAGGCCAGCGATGGCAGCGTGCTCATCCTGGACGCCGGCACCGGTGTGCGCCGGGTGGGCGACACATACGAGCAACCGCGCCGCCTCGACATCCTGCTGACGCACCTGCACATGGATCACATCCAGGGCCTGGGTTTCTTCGGGCCTTTCTTCCGCGACGACTTCGAGGTGCACGTATGGGGTCCGCCCTCGACCACGCAGGACCTGCGCACGCGCCTGACGCGCTACCTCTCCCCGCCGCTGTTTCCGGTCCGCCTGCGTGATGTGGCCGCCCGGCTCGAGCTGCATGACGTGCCCGCCGAGCCCTTCGAGGTGGGCGGACTGACGGTCTGCGCGCGGATCGTCATTCATCCTGGGCAGACGCTGGGCTACCGGATCTCGGACGGCGAGCGCACCGTCGTCTACCTGCCCGACCACGAGCCCGCACTGGGCACGACCACCTTTCCGACTAGTCCCGAGTGGACGTCCGGCCACGAGCTGGCGCTCGATGCCCACCTGCTCATCCACGACGCGCAGTACACCGCCGATGAGTACGCCCAGCGGCAGGGCTGGGGGCACAGCCGCGTGTCCGACGCGGTTGGCCTGGCGGTGCAGGCCCGCGCGCGCCGGCTGGTCACCTTTCACCACGACCCGGCGCACGATGACGATAAGCTGGACGCCATGCTGGAGGAGGCACGCAACCAGGCGCCGGACGGCTTGGAGGTGTTGCCGGGCCGCGAGGGCGACACGTTCCGCGTCTGATGCGAACCAGAACGCGCTTGTTGGGCCGAGCGGGGCGACGGGCTGGCTGCACGCGCGTTGGGCTGGGCAAGATGCCGCCGATGATCCCCGACGCGCCCAATGGCAAGACGCCATCCGAGAGTGGCCAGGGCACAGCGGCGGCCGTCGCCGAGAAGCTCGACGAGGCGGCCCGCGTGGCCGAGGAGCAGACCGTCCCGGTTCGCGTCGCCCTGCTCCGCGGGCGTACGAGCATCACCGCCGCCGGCGTCGCACTGGCCGGCTTCGCGGCCGTCTTCGCGCTGGTCAAGGCGCGCCGCAGCGACGAGATAGACGCCGCCATCACGCTGCGGCTGCAGGCCCGTCGCCACCGTTCGCTGGGCCTGCTGATGGAAGCCGTCTCGTGGCCCGGCTTTCCGCCTCAAAGCAAGGTGATCCCGCCGCTCATGATGGGCGCCCTTTGGCTGGCCCGCCTACGCGTCGAGGCGGCCTTCCAGTTGCTTGCCTGGGGCTCCGGTTCGATGTCGGAGGTGCTCAAGACGTTTACGCGCCGTCCGCGCCCGTTGCCCGAGCAGGTACGCGTGGCGATCGCCCCGCTGGGCGGCTCGAGCTTTCCCAGCGGCCACGTCCTTACCTACGTGGGGACGTACGGCTTCGCCGCCTACCTGATCCATTCCTTCGTTCGCGCCCACCAGGTTCGCCGGCCGGTGGTGGCCGGCCTGCTGGCCATGCTCGCGCTGGTCGGGCCCAGCCGGATCTACCAGGGCCACCACTGGCCCACGGACGTGGCCGCCTCGTACATGCTCGGCCTGACGTACCTGATCGGCGTGACTGCCCTCTACCGCCGGACGCGCCACCGCTGGCCGGGGCGACGCCAGTACCGCAGGGTACGCGTGCGCAACCGATGAGCGAAAGCGAGGCCGGCAGACGGGCGACGGCCTCCGCCGGGTCGCAGGCGCCGCTGCGCGTCCTGTGGAATCCCGCCGCCGGCCGGAAGGGCGGCCTGCCCACCGGCGGCGCGGACGAGCAGTCGCTGCGCGACGCGCTGGAAAGTCATGGCCTGCGCGTTGACCTGCTGGCCACCGAGAGCGAGGACGACTGCCGCCAGCAGGCGCGCGAGGCGGTGGCCGACGGGTGCCGGGTGGTGGTGGCGGCGGGTGGCGACGGGACGATCGGCGCCGTGGCCGAGGAGCTGCTCCACAGCGACACGGCGCTGGGCATGCTGCCGTTGGGCAGCGTGATGAACATCCCGCGCATGCTCGGCATTCCCCGCGATCTGGACGGCGCGTCGGCGGCGCTGGCCGCCGGCAGCGTGCGCGCCGTGGACGTTGGTGAGGCCAATGGCCGGCTGTTCTACGAGGCCGCCTCAGTGGGCATGAACGCGGCCATGTTCCGCGAGGCGCAGCGCTTCGACGAGGGCGACTACAGCTCGCCGCTGCGCACGATGTGGGTCGCCCTGCGTTACAGGCCGGCGCGCATGCGCCTGCATCTCGACGAGGGAATGGTTCGCATCCGTGCGCTGATGATCACCGTCTCGAACGGGCCATACACCGGTATGGGACTCACCGTCGCCCCGGAGGCGCGCCTGGACGACGGACGCTTCGACGTGGTCGTCTTCCGGCACTACTCCAAGTTCGAGCTGCTGCGCCACCTTGGCGCGATCGCCTTCGGACGGCGGCGCTACACCCCCCACGCGCGTACCTACCGTTCCGCGCTGGTGCGCGTCGAGTCGAGCCGGCCGCTGCCCTGCCGAGCCGACTCTCACGACCTGGGCACGACGCCACTCGAGTGCAAGGTACGCCGGGCGAGCCTGCGCGTGGTTGTCGGTCCGAGCTTCGGCCAGGGGGCCGCCCAGCCGGAGGCCTGAGTCTTCCCTGGTTCAGTCGGCCAGCGGCGTGACCCAGCGCGAGTAGACCCAGCCACTCTTGCCGTTGCGCAGCTCGATGCTGTACCACAGGGCGCCGCTCGGGCTGCGGCCCGTGCCCGTGATCGTGAACCGGCTGCCCCGGTCCACCCACCCCACGATGCGCGCCTGCGGATCGTGCTCGCGGCGCAGGTTCATGGTGCCCGTCGCCAGGCCGGTCAGCGTGCTGCCGTCGCCAACTTCCTCCGCGTCGGTCAGCTCCGGCTGGGAGTCGGTGCCCGCCTCCTCGCCGCCACTGCCCCCGCCGCGGTTCTTGGGCTTGTCCTCGTCCGCCGGACGCTCCGGCTTGGACCGCTTCCCATCGCCCGCCTTCCAGGACACCTTCAGGAAGGTCGTAAACTTGAGGGAGATGCTGTGGAGACCATGCACGGCCACGCCCTGGTCGGCCAGCGCGCTGATGACCTTGCCATTGCCCAGGTAGATGCCGATGTGCAGGCCGTCGCCCCAGACCACCAGGTCGCCGCGTTCGCCGTCCCGCTTGGTGGCCAGCCCGCGAGCCTCGAACCAGCGCATGTAGGTCACCGCCTTGGCCCGCCCGCCGCCGATGCGGGGCAGCGCGCCGATGTCGGCGAAGGCACGGAAGATCAGCCCTGAGCAGTCGAAGAGCCTGGGCCCTTCAGTGCCCAGCCTGTACGGCTTGCCCACGTACGCCCGCGCGGCCTGGATCATTGCTTCGGCGGGTGTGGCCGGCTTGGCCGCCACGGCCGGCGTGGCCGAGGCGCTGGTCGCCAGCAGGGCCACGGCCATGGCCATGACCAGCGCCGAGCGAAGCGGTGTGGCGCGCGGGACCGGCATGTGCTCCAGCCCCTGCCGCAGTCCGGCGGGGGCGCGCCGGCGTGCCTCGTCGGCGTAGACGAAGCCGATGACGGGCAGGCCCAGGAAGGCAACAGCCAGCAGGCGCGGCAGTCCGGCCAGCGCGCGGAACCCCGCGCTGAGATAGATGGCAAGCACAACTGGCAGAGCCAGCAGCACGATCAAGAGGCGGCGGGCAGAGCGTCCATGGACCGGCATCCCGAGGCTTCCCTCCCTACTCAGGACCGACGGGGCACGGCGGCGGTCTACGGCCAAAACCGCGGTCGCCCTGGAACGGTGGGACGACCCCTTCGCTGGGGCGAAGGTTGCGCGGGTTATTCAGTTGAGGCGGCCCCCCTTCCGTGCCGGCCAGTATGCACCGTCGTGGGGCGCGCTCGCTGGCCGATTGCGCACGCTCAGCCGCCGCACGCACAGCAGCCGGCTCCCTGGGAGCCTGTAACACGCCCGATAGGACGGTCTGCACCGTGGGCAACGCCATGCAACGGCATGAGGGTCAATCTGGGCATGACCGGCTGCCGTGTCCGGTCGACGCTTCGGGCCCGCCGTGTTGGAGGCCCCGCGTGGAGCCGGGAAGGCGGCCACGTTCTTAGGAGGAACATCGATGAGGAAGCTGACCATGACTCTGTTTGCCGCGCTCGCCCTGGCGCTCGCGGCCTGCGGGCCCGGCGCCGATCCGGGCACGGACCCGGTCGTTCCGGGTGGCAGCCCGATGACAGATCCGGGCACTGACCCGATGGCGCCCTAGGCGTCAATCACACGACGAGTGAGCGGAGCCACTAGTGCGTAGGGGCTCCGGCACTCTCTCCTCCTCCGGAGGCCTGGGCTTCGGCCCGGGCCTCCGACTATGTGTGGCACACTCGGGCGACCGCCAAAGTCCGTCGCGCGAGGTAGACAGATGGGCATCTCAGTAGCCCCCGGAACGATGAGCGCCGAGGAGATCGTCAGCCTCTCCAGGCAGCACACGCTGTACGAGTGGTCGGCGCAGTCGGCAGTCGACCCGATCCCGGTCGAGCGCGCGGAGGGGGTCTACTTCTACACGCCGGACGGCAAGCGCTACCTCGACTTCAACAGCCAGCTGATGAGCGTAAACATCGGCCATGGCGACAAGCGGGTGATCGAGGCCATCAAGCGCCAGGCCGAGCAGCTGGCCTACGCCAACCCGTTCATGGCCCACGAGCCGCGCGCGCGGCTGGGTCAGAAGCTGGCCGAGATCTCGCCCGGCGACATCGACGTCTTCTTCTTCACCAACGGCGGCGCGGAGGCCAACGAGAACGCAGTCAAGCTCGCCCGCCAGGCGACCGGTCGGTCGAAGATCCTGGCTCGCTATCGGTCGTATCACGGGGCCACGGGCGGGGTGATCACGCTGACCGGCGATCCGCGTCGTTGGGCGGCCGAGCCGGGCATTCCGGGCGTCGTACGGGTCCCTGACACGCACCGCTGGGGCGTGGCCGATCCTGAGCCGGTCGAGCAGTCGCTGCGCGGCCTGGAAGAAGTGATCATGTACGAGGGGCCGCAGACCATCGCCGCGTTCATCCTGGAGCCCGTCGTCGGGACCAACGGCATCCTCGTGCCGCCCGACGGTTACCTGCAGGGCGTGCGCGAGATCTGCGACCGCCACGGCATTCTGCTCATCGCCGACGAGGTCATGAGCGGTTTTGGCCGCACCGGCGCGTGGTGGGCCGTGGACCACTGGGGCGTCGTGCCCGACCTGATCACCATGGCCAAGGGCCTGACCTCTTCGTACGTGCCGCTGGGCGCGGTGGGCATGCGCCGGGCCATCGCCGACGTCTTCCAGGATCGCGTGTTCTATGGCGGCCTGACCTACAACTCGCACCCGCTGGGTTGCGCGACGGCGCTGGCCACCATCGCCGTCTACGAGGAGGACGGCCTGATCGAACGGGCGGCGCGGATGGGCGAGGTCCTTGCGCGCCACCATCGCGAGCTGTACGAGCGCCATCCGTCGGTGGGGGCGGTGCGCTCGATCGGGCTGTTCGGCATCGTCGATCTGGTGCGTTCACGCCAGCCGTATGAGCCGATGGCGCCCTACGGCGGCCACTCCGACGAGATGAAGGCCGTCGGCAAGCACCTCAAGGACAACGGCCTGTACACCTTCGTGCGCTGGAACTCGATCATGACCAACCCGCCACTGACCATCACCGAGGAGCAGCTGGCCGAGGGTTTCGCCATCATCGACGCCGCGCTAGACATCGCCGACCACTCCGTCCGCTAGGGCTCGTTGACGTCGACGCCGCGCGGCGCCCATTCGGCCCGGAGCTTGGCTCCCCGAGTGTGCGTGACAGTCACATTCTAGGGGTTGAGCCGGCGCTAGGGCCTCG
This sequence comes from Candidatus Limnocylindria bacterium, assembly GCA_035514295.1. Classification (GTDB taxonomy): domain Bacteria; phylum Chloroflexota; class Limnocylindria; order Limnocylindrales; family CSP1-4; genus JALYGJ01. The sequence continues at coordinate 18,689 of DATKBB010000105.1, forward strand.
TGGGCCCAGACGTCGGGCCGTGTCCGTGCGCGGTCGCCAACCGCGCGTGCTCATCTGGGTCGTTTCTCGCAGTCGCGCTCGCGTCGGGGCTGTTCCACATCGCCCTTAAGTCGTCGATAAGCCTCGGATGTGACTCTGGCGCACATGGCGGGAGTCAAGCGACGACAGGCTCGCATCGCCGGTGCGCAGCTCGCTCAGCAGGCGGCAGCTCAGGCCGGCCGGGACGTCCGCGCGAGCCGGAGACGGCGAAGGGTTACGCAGTGCGTGCTGGCCGAGAGAATCGGTGTCGATCGAGCGCACGTGGCGAGGATCGAAGCGGGCAAAGCGGCCGGCGCACCGCTGGAGATCTGGTACGCCCTTGGCGAAGCGCTGGGTCGGCCGTTTCGGGCGGAGTTCGTGCGCGACCGCCTTGACGAGCCGGCCGACGCGGGCCATCTGGCCATCCAGGAGCTGGTGCTTCGGCTGGCCAAGGACGCCGGCTACGAAGGCGGCTTCGAGCTGCCGAGCAAGCCAAGCGACCCTGGCCGCTCGATCGACGTGGCGCTGCGCGAACGGCGTCGCCGTCGGATGGTTGTCGTCGAATGCTGGAACGGCTTCGGCGACCTGGGCGCCGCGGCCCGCTCGAGCAACCGCAAGCTGGCCGAGGCCCTCGCCCTGGCCGCCGGCCTGGGCTGGACCGAGGGCGCCTACGAGGTGGGCCTGTGCTGGGTCGTGCGCGACACCGCGCGCAACCGCGAGCTGATCGCCCGCTACGAGCACATCTTTGCGGCACGACTCCCGGGTTCATCGGCCGGTTGGGTCGAAGCCTTGACGCGGGGCGGCCCGCTCCCGCGCGATCCCGGGCTGGTCTGGTGCGACGTCCGGGCGACCCGGCTGTTCGCGAGACGAACGAGGCGCTAACTGCGCTCCGCGCGCTCGGCGTACAGCCCGAGGACGTAGTCCCAGCCCGAGTCGTAGCTGCGGCGCTCGTCCGGGGCGACCTCCGCCAGCCGCTCCCAACCGGTGTGCGCCAAGCGCACGCGAGTGCCGGCTCCATCCGGCGAGAAGGTGACCTCCAGCTCCTGCGCGATCTCCGGACCGCGCCCAGGGTGCCAGGTCATGAGCAGCCGGCCGGGAGGTTCCCAGGCCAGAAGCGTGCCCCAGACGTGCTCTGTTCCATCACGCGCGACCTCGATCAGCCGCCCACCAGCGTGCGCCTCGAAACGGCAGCCGACGGCATCCTGCCTAGCCACCGAGTGCGTGGCCAGCGGCCACCAGCCGGCGATGCCTTCCGTGAACAGGGCGAAAGCACGTTCGATCGGCAGTAGAACCGAAATCTCCTTGACGATCGGCGCAAGCGTGGCCGCCGGCCGTTCCGCTTCAGTAGTCATGACCAGCCTCGACCTCCTTCTGTGCCGCAGCGGCATACGCCGACAGCACGTCATCCCACAAGCCCTCGACATAGGCGCGCAGCGCCGCCAGCCCGGCCGGCTCGAGCCGGTACACCCGCCGGCGCCCCTCGCGCCGCTCACTCACCAGGCCGCTGCCTTTCAGCACCGCCAGGTGCTGGGAGACTGCCGGCCGGCTGACGGGCAGGCCACGGGCGATTGCCTCGACCGAGTCCGGCGCCTCACGCAGGCGATCGACGATCGCCCGGCGGGTGCCGTCGGACAGGGCATGGAGCGCAGCGCCGTGATCGACCATATTCGTAAGTATTCACTTACGAATAGGCGGTGTCAAGCCGCGCTAGAGTTCAGGCCCATGAACGAGGAGGGGCCGCGTCAACCTGCGACGGAGCCCGCGAACGACCCTGCGGCGAAACCCGCGACACCTGCGGCGAAACCCGCGACACCTGCGGCGAAACCCGCGGCGGATTCCCTTGCGGCGGCGGACCCCCTTGAGGCGTCGGACGAGGCGCTGGCAACGGCAGCCAGCGCGGGTGTGGCCGGTGTGGAGCCGGCCGGCGCCGGTCGCTCCCGGTTTCGGCCGCTGCTCGCCATGGTGCTCCTGCTGCTCCTGGTTGCCTTCGCCTGGGAGGCGGCCAAGTTCGTAGCCGGCGACCCCTGGCGCTACGACAACTTCCTGGGCACCGGCGTACCCCTGCAACACAACCCGTCGTTCCGTATCAGCCAGCTCTCCGACCGGCAGCTGCCGCACCTGTGGGACATCGGCGCGGCTCTCTTCCAGCCGGTACAGCGCGGCGCCCAGCAGAGCCTCGGCCAGTTCCTCGTGGGCGCGGCGCTGTACACCTGGCACGAGGCGCTCATCGGCTTTGCCCTGGGCGCATTGATCGGCCTGGTGCTGGCCGCCTTCTTCGTCCACTTCCGCCTGCTCGAGCGTGCCTTCGTGCCCTACGTCATCGCCAGCCAGGCCATCCCCATCGTCGCCCTCGCGCCGATCATCGTCGTCGGCTTTGGGCGCGGCCTGGTGGCGGTGGTCATCATCGCCACCTACCTGACCTTCTTCCCAATGACCATCGCCGCCATGCGTGGCCTCTCCTCGCCGGATCCGCGCGCGCTCGAGCTGATGCGCTCGTACGCCGCCTCGCGCTGGTCGATCTTTTGGAAGGTGCGCCTGCCGGCGTCCGTTCCGTACCTCTTCACCGCCCTCAAGATCGCGGCCACAGCGAGCATCGTCGGGGCGATCATCGGTGAGGGGCCGGGCGGCGTGCCCGAAGGCCTGGGCCGGGCGATCATCAACTTCAACCAGCAGTACATCACCGGCCCTGAGAAGCTGTGGGCCACGATCCTGATTGCCTCACTGCTGGGCATCACCTTCTTCAGCCTGGTGCGGCTGGCCGAGAGCCTGGTCCTGCGCGGCCGCCAACGCATCGAGAGGTAGTGGAGGAGGGCATGAGCGAACCGGCGGCGCGGACGGCCGTGCGACTGAGCGGCGTCGAGAAGACGTTCCCGGTTCAGGGCGGGGGCCAGACGGTCGCCCTGAAAGGCATCGACCTCGACATCCGGGCCGGCGAGTTCGTCTCGCTCATCGGGCCGTCGGGCTGCGGCAAGTCGACCCTGCTGCGTGTAGTCGGCGACCTGATCCGGCCGACCGAGGGCACGGTCGAGGTCAACGGCAAGCCGGCCCGGCAGGCCCGACTCGACCGAGACTACGGCATGGTCTTCCAGGCGCCAGTTCTCTTCGACTGGCGCACCGTGGAGGCCAACGTTCGCCTTCCGCTCGAGGTCATGAACATCCCGCGGACCGAACGCGAGGCACGAGTGCGCCGGATGCTGGAACTCGTGGAGCTGGGCGGCTTTCTGCGCCACTACCCGCACCAGCTCTCGGGCGGCATGCAGCAGCGCGTGGCCATCGCGCGGGCGCTCTGCTTCGAGCCGGCCATCCTGCTGATGGACGAGCCCTTCGGCGCGCTCGACGAGATGACGCGCGAGCGCCTCAACGCGGAAGTCCTGCGCATCTGGGCGAGCACCGGCACGACTGTCATCTTCGTCACGCACTCCATCCCCGAGGCAGTCTTCCTCTCCAGCCGAGTGGTGGTGATGAGCGCGCGCCCGGGCCGCATCACGACCGTCGTGGATGTCGACCTGCCCCAGCCGCGGACGGACGTGACACGCGAGAGCGAGCGCTATTACGAGCTTGTGACGGTCGTGCGAGAGGCGTTGCGCGGCCGACTGCCGGGCTTGGCGGCCGACGACGGGCGGCCTGCGCCGTCGCCCGTGGACTCCCGCAGGCGGGCGGAAGGCGGCATCGGCTGATGTCCGCCCCCGCCGGCGCAGTCGGTGCTCGCCCGGCCCGGCGGCCAACGGCGGCCGCCGCCGACAGGCTGCGCGCCTACCTGCCCGCTCTGGCCGTCTTCGTCGGAGCGCTGGTGATCTGGGAGGTGGTCACCGGCGGCCCGGGCCGGCGCGTGCTGCCCCCGCCCAGCCGTGTGCTGGAAGCTTTTGCCGCCAACTCGGACCTGCTCACGCGCTCGGCCATGAACACCTACTTCGAGGCACTTGGTGGGCTGGCCATCGGCACCTTGGCCGGCGTGCTCGTGGCCTTCTCGACTGCCCGTTGGGTAACCGCTCGCGATGCGCTGCTGCCGGTCGCAATCGCGGCTAACTCGATCCCCATCATCGCCATCGCGCCGATCCTCAACAACTGGTTCGGCGTGCTCAACCCGGTGTCGAAGATGATGATGGCTGCCCTGCTGGTCTTCTTCCCGGTGATGATCAACGTCACGCGCGGCCTGGTGAACGTGCAACCCGCAGCGCTGGAGCTGATGCGCTCGTACGCCACTAGTGAGTGGACTGTGCTGCGCAAGGTGCGCGTGCCCAACATGCTGCCCTTCCTGTTCACGGCGCTGAAGGTGGGCACGACGCTGGCCTTCATCGGCGCAATCGTGGGCGAGTACTTCGGCGGCACGTCGGAAGTGCTGGGCCGCGTGATCCTGACCTCGATGAGCAGCGGCCGCTTCGATGTGTCGTGGGCGGGCATCGTGCTGGGCGCGGCGGGTGCGCTCTTCGCCTACCTGGTGGTCGTGCTCGTCGAGCGGCTGGCCATCCCGTGGCACGCGGCCCTGCGCTCGGGGGAGCCCTGACCGCGCGCCATGCGCTATCGTGCGCCAGTCATCAAATCTGCGGACGTCACCCAGTGATGATGGGCTGGGCACGCCACAGCCGATGGAGGAGGAGCACGCCCCAGCGCGTGCGTGCAGGAGTGAGGTCTTAGGCATGAAGCATCGAGACAAGTTCGTGACCGGGCCGCTGGCGCTGGTGCTGGCGGCAAGCATGCTGGCGGCGGCCTGTCAGCCTGCCGCGCCGGCTCTGACCGAGGTGAGCCTGCAGCTGCAGTGGGCGCCGCAGGCACAGTTCGCGGGTTACTTTGCGGCCGTCGAGGAGGGCTACTACGAGGACGAGGGCCTGGCCGTCGATCTCCTCGACGGCGGTCCGGACGTCCTCCCGCACGTGGTCGGCTCCGATCCCAACGGCCCGGATTTCACCATCTCCTGGCTGCCCAAGGTACTCGAGGTGCGCGACCAGGGCCAGTCGGACCTGGTCAACATCGCGCAGGTCTTCCAGCGCTCGGGGACGCTCTCCGTCTCCTGGGCCGAGGACGGCATCACCGAGCCGGCCGACTTCGAGGGCAGGCGCGTCGGCGTGTGGGACTTCGGAAACGATCACGAAGTCATCGCCGCCGCCCGACAGGCCGGCCTTGAGACGGGCACTGACTTCGAGCGCGTCATCCAGCCCTTCGACATGACCCTCTTGCTCAACCGCGAGATCGACGTCGCCGAGGCGATGATCTACAACGAGTACGCCCAGGTGCTGGAGACGAACAATCCCGATACAGGCGAGCTCTACCAGCCCGAGGACCTCAACGTCATCGACTACAACGAGGTCGGCACGGCGATGCTGCAGGACGGCATCTTCGCGCGCGCCGCCTGGCTGGCACAGGCCGGCAACGAGGACGTCGCCGTCCGCTTCCTGCGAGCCACGTTCCGCGGCTGGATGTTCTGCCGTGAGAACGCTGATGCGTGCATCCAACACACCGTCGACGCGGGGTCGACGCTCGGTGCCGGCCACCAAGCCTGGATGATGAACGAGATCAACCCGCTGATCTGGCCGTCGCCCAACGGCATCGGCCAGATGCCCACCGACACCTACGACCAGACGGTTCAGATCTCGCTCGACGCCGAGATCATCTCCGCCGAGCCATCCGCCGATGCCTACCGCACGGATTTGGCCGAGCAGGCCCGCACAGGCCTGGACGGCGACGTGAATGGCGCCAACTTCCAGAAGGGCACGGTCGAGGTTACGCCGGGCGGCGAGTAGCGCCCGCACGTCCACCGAGTTCCACGGAGGCCGGTCCCGCAAGGGCCGGCCTCTTCTTCGAGCCGCGCCGCCTCCGAGGGCGGCGATATGAACGTGGCTCTTATTCCGTGGGTTACAAAGGCCACAAGCAAGCCGCGTGCCCCGAAGATGTCGCCCGCGGCCACCTACGCCCGAGCGGAGCATCGTCCGTGCCGGTGCACCGCTCGCGTCGCGCTAGCCCGGTAGGGCCTCCTGCTGATAAGGCCGCAGTAAGCGCCGAACCTAAGAATGTGGCTCATATGGAAGCCACGACACCGCAGAAAGTTCGACGCCGGACACTGCCCCACGCACGCAGCGAAGGACGCCGTCGCGCGACGGCGCTGCTCATTGAGCTTGGCAACCAGCTGCGCGCGGCCCGCAAGCGCAGGCAGCTGACGCAGGCAGCGTTAGCGGCGCGAGCCGGCATGACCCAGTCTCGGTTGAGTCAGATCGAGAGCGGCGAAGGCGGAGGAGCACCACTCGAGGCATGGCTCGCGCTAGCCCAGGCACTCGACCTCCCACTGCGCGTGGAGATTGGGCGTGACCGACTCGCCGCGCCGGACGACGCGGGCCACCTCGGCCTGCAACAGCTCGTGCTTCGCCTTGCTCGGCCGCTAGGGTTCGTTCGAACGTTCGAGCTGCCTACCAGGCCCGCCAATCCTTCGCTGTCGGTCGACGTCGGTATGCGTGACGATCTCCGCCGCCTGCTCGTGCTAGTCGAATGCTGGAACACCTTCGGCAACATCGGGGCCGCCGTCCGCTCGACGCGCCGGAAGCGGGCGGAGGCCGAGGCGCTGGCCGTAGCGATAGGCGGCGAGGCGGGGCCATATCGCGTCGCGGTCTGCTGGGTTGTGCGGGCCAGCACGCGCAACCGGGAGCTCATGGCACGCTACCCGGAGGTGTTCACTGCGACGTTCGATGGATCGTCGCGAGCCTGGCAGCGTGCCCTTACTGAACGTGGAACCGATCTGCCCGCCGACCTCGGCCTCGTGTGGGCCGACAACTCCCTTCGCCAGCTGACAGCCTGGCGGCGGCCCGGCTGAGGCGCACGCCGTGGCCGGCTCCCGGCGACGGGCGACTATCATCGAGCCGAGATGGGCTTTCTGGCCAGGCTGGTCGACTCCCTGCGGCGGACGATCGCGCCACCACTGTTCGTCATCGACATCCGGGCCGGCACGGCCCGCGCGCGCAGAGGCCAGGTTCCGGCCGGCCTGCTGAGCGGCATCGCGGACGTGGCCCGCGACCTGGACCTGCGCAGCGGCACCGTTTACGGCATGCGCCGGCCACAGGGCATCACGCTGGGCTTCTCGGACGACATCCCCGAGCACGCCCACCAGCGCCTGCGCAACATCCTGGCCACCCAGCGGCATCGCATCCCCGGCGGCTGACGGCGTGTCATTCGGCTCGCGGGCGGCAGCGGGCCGCCCTCTCAGTCGCTGTGGCCGGTACCGAACTGGCGGTCGCCGGCGTCGCCCAGGCCGGGCATGATGTAGCCCTTCTCGTTGAGCTGGCGGTCGAGTGCCGCGCAGAAGACTGGCACGTCGGGATGGGCGGCCTGCACGGCGCGGGCGCCCTCCGGCGCGGCGATGAGGTTGATCAGCTTGATGCGCGTGGCGCCCCAGTTCTTGAGCACGTCGATGGCGGCCGTCGCCGATCCGCCGGTGGCCAGCATGGGATCGAGAATCAGGCACACATCGACTGTCGCCGAGTCGGGCAGCTTGTTGTAGTACTCGACAGGCTGAAGCGTGCGCTCGTCGCGGAACAGGCCCAGGTGCCAGACCTGGGCGGTGGGCATCAGCTCGAGCATGGCGTCGACCATGCCCAGCCCAGCACGCAGGATGGGCACCAGGCCGATGCGCTCGGCCAGCTCCACGCCGTCGGTCTCCTCCAGTGGCGTGCGCACCCTGATCTTGCGCAGGCGAGCGTCGGCCAGCGCCTCGTAGCCCACCAGCCAGCTGATCTCGCGCACGAGCTCACGGAACTTCTTGGGCTCGGTCGTCTCGGCACGCAGCAGGGCCAGCTTGTGCTGGATCGCCGGGTGGCTCGAAACGAACAGATTGGGGAACTGCGCCTGGCTCAAGCGGGACTCCTTTCGGCGGGAATTGTAGGGCGCGACGAGAGGCCGTCAGCCGCCGACGCGCTACCATCGCGAGCATGCCCCAGCAGCACGACCGGGCCGCGCCGGGTGGCCATGACCAGTTGAACGCGCAGAGCCGCGCGCGCCTGGTC
>DATKBB010000106.1:0-22228 GCA_035514295.1 Candidatus Limnocylindria bacterium
GGACTACTTCGAGGGGCGGCCCAAAGGCGGCCGCAGCTTGGCCGACCAACTGATCTCCGAAGGCGACCGCGCCTTTGGCGTCGAGGAAGTGGTGGAGATCGTCCGCGATCAGCTGACGCCGCACTTTCCGCCCCAGCCGGCCGACGCGGACCGCCAGCGCTCCCACTACTCCGACACCAACTTTCAGCTGCTGGGCGCGGTCATCGAGGCGGTCACCGGCCTGGCGCTGGGCGGCGCGTTCGAGCAGTTGCTGTTCCAACCGCTGGGATTGAAGCACACCTACCTCTACGACTATGCATCAGGGTCTGTCGACGAACCGGTGGGCTTCATGCTCGGCGATCAGGCATTCAGCCTTGCCCTGACGATGCGCTCGATCGGGCCGGAGGGCGGCCTGGTGGCCACGGCTGGCGACATGCTGGCGTTCCTGCGCGCGCTGACGCGCGGCGAGCCATTCGATGAGCCGTCCACATCCGTCTTGATGAGCCAACGCTGGAACCGCCTTCACTTCTCGCTGGACCCGCGTGAGCTGCGCGTGCCGCGCTGGCCGATCCAGTACGGGCTGGGCATGATGCGCTTCCGGATACCCCGGCCGTTCACCGGACGCTGGTCCATGCCGCCGGTGATCGGCCATAGCGGTTCGACCGGATCGTGGCTGTTCGACTGCCCGCAGATGGATGTCCTGCTGGCCGGGACCGTCGACTAGGCGACCGCCGCCAGCCGGCCCTACCAGCTCGTACCCAAGCTGCTGCGGATCCTCGACCATGCTGCTGCCCGATGATGCGCGGAGCCCGCTACTGAATCCGCTCTAGTAGGACTTTCGGCCCGCCGCCGCTCGGAAGAACCTCGATGCCGTTCCGGAAGACCATGTAGGTGCCGGAGAATACGACCCCGCCTTCCTCGTCGCGGACGGCCAGGAACTCGCCATCCGCCGACCAGCTGCCCGCGCTGTCGGTCTCGCTCGTGCTGCTTCCTCCGGCGCCACCGGGCAGACTGATATCGACAAAGCTCCTGTGCTTGGCCGCATAGGTTCCGTCGGCCGCTAGGACATAGATCGTCGAGGAGGAGTCGTACGTCCCGCCGCCCAGGCTGTCGCTGTTGTGGCGGGCCCGGCTCTGCTTCCACGTGCCGACCAGATTGGGATGGACCTGCGCCTCTTCGCCCGGTGCGGCGGCCGCCTCATTACCGACCTCAAACGTGGCGAACATATCGGCCAGGATCGGCTTCCGTTGCTCCATCTTCTCGTCGATCGCGATCGCCGTCAGCGAAACCGCGCTGCCCTCGATCAGGACCGAATAGATGACCGCAGCCCCCGGCCGGCCGTCGCCAAGCTTGCCCGAGTAGCTCAGCATGATGCCGTCGCCCGCTTCGCTCTTCACGGGTGTGGGATCGGTCGTGCGACGTAGGCCGGGCTGCACCTGCCCAATGGAGTCGTCCATGTAGGCGATCACCGCTGGGTCGTCGATCCGCGCAACCTGGGCCGCAGCGCCGCTGGCCAGGATCAGCTCCGAGTTCGGATCCGCGTCGTCAGGCACGATCTGGAGTGCGTCCTGCGCGTGCTGGACGCGCCAGCCGGGCGGGTGGCTGAGCGACAACCCCAGCGGATGACGATAGGTCACCCAGTCAGCATTCATGCTTGCGGCTCGCGCTCGAAAAGTAAGGGATTGGTGGGCGACACTGGACTCGAACCAGTGACCTCTTGCATGTCAAGCAAGTGCTCTAACCAGCTGAGCTAGCCGCCCGCCGTGGTGCCTCGACAGACAGCATAACTGCTCGTTCGAGCAGCCGCCCACGGCGGCGCCGCACGAGCACGGGTGCCCGATGCGTAGTCGGTCGGTACAGGCCCCGGGGTGAGGGCGCATTATGATCAACCGGCGACGCACCGAGGGACCATGGCGGTGAGCACGACTGAGCGGCAGACCGAGCTTCTCGAGCGCGGTCGCCATCTGACCGCCCTGGCCGAGTCGTTGGCCGCGGTCGTTGCCACCGGACACGGCCAGCTGATGACCGTCTCGGGCGAAGCAGGCGTCGGCAAGACCGCCCTGCTGGAATCGTTCGCACAACAGGTCGGCCGCTCCGCGCGCGTCCTCTGGGGAAACTGTGACGCGCTGCTCACCCCGCGCCCACTCGGCCCGTTCATCGATATAGCGCGGGCAGTCCACGGCGCGCTGGAGAGGGCGACCGAACGCGGCGCCAGGCCGCATGAGGTGGCGGCGGCGCTGATGGATGAGCTGCTTGCCCGCCGGCCGAGCATCCTCGTGCTCGACGACCTGCATTTGGCCGACGAAGCGACGCTGGACGTGCTCCGGTTGGTGGGCCGGCGCGTGGGCACGTTGCCAGTACTGATCGTGGCCAGTCACCGCGACGATGAACTCGACGGCGCACGCGCTCTCCGCGTCGTACTCGGAGAACTGAGTGTCCCCACAGGGCGAAGGCTGCGGCTCGACGGCCTGTCACGACAGGCGGTGGAGGCGCTGGCGGCACCTCACGGCGTGGACCCCACCAAACTCCATCGCACGACCGGCGGGAACCCCTTCTTCGTCACCGAAGTGCTCGCAGCTGGCGAGGAAGGCATCCCGCTGAGCGTCGGCGACGCCGTCATCGCCCGCGTGGCTCGCCTCGACCCCGCAGCCCGGCCCATCGTGGAAGCGGTCGCCATCGCGCCGCCGCGGGTCGAGCCCTGGCTACTGGATGCCCTCGTTGAGAATGGCAGGGGCTACCTGGACGAGTGCCTGGCCTCGGGCATTCTCACGGCAGACGGTACTGGTTTTGCGTTCCGACACGAGCTCGCGCGCCTGGCGGTCATGGACTCGCTTCCGCCGGACCGACGAACGGCGCTGCACAGACGGGCACTCGGGGCACTGATGGCGCCACCTTCCGGACCACTCGACGTCGCGCGACTCGCAGACCACGCCGAGGCCGCGGGGGAAGCGCCGACGGTGCTGCGCTTCGCGCCGGAGGCGGCTGTCCTGGCCTCCTCGGTCGGGGCTCATCGTGAAGCCGCGGCCCAGTTCGCGCGCGTCCTGCGCTTCGGCGGCGGGCTGCCGCCGGCAGAGCGTGCCGAGCTGCTGTCCCGCCGGGCGAACGAGTGCTTTCTCGCGGACCAATACGACGACGCGATCGAGGCCATCGAGCAGGCGTTGGAGCATCAGCGAGCCCTGGGTGACGCTCGGACGGAGGGCGTCCTTCTTTGCGCTCTAGCCCGGACGCTGTGGTGCCCCGGGCGGACGGCAGAAGCCGAGCAGGCGGCCCGCCAGGCGGTGGGACTGCTCGAACGATCGCAGCCCGGCCCAGAGCTGGCCATGGCGTACGATCATCTTGCGGCCCTGTACATGGACGCCGATATGACGGCCGACGCGCTTGCGTGGGGCACTCGCGCGCTCGAGCTCGGCGAGCAGCTCGACGATGTCGAAACGGTCATCCACGCGACTAACACCATCGGCACGGCGGAACTCCTCGCGGGCCAGCCCGCAGGCAGAGCAAAGCTGGAGCGGAGTCTCGAGCTTGCAACTCAACTCGGGCTGGAGGGACACGCGGCGCGCGCCATCTCCCACCTCGCCCAAGCAGCCGTCCGGGAACGCTCACATGTCCTAGCCAGCCGCTATCTCGACGCCGGGATCCAACTGTGCAGCGACCGCGGCATCGAGCTGCACCGGCTGTACCTGCTCGCGTATCGAGCCCGGTCGGAGCTGAACCAGGGGCAGTGGGCGGAGGCCGTCGATTCGGCGGCGCTGGTCATCCGTGTGCCACGCAGCTCGACGGTCCCACGCATCCACGCACTGACCGTGACTGCATCGGTCCGGGCACGGCGCGGAGAGCCAGGCGTGTGGGAGCTGCTCGACGAGGCCCTCCGCCTGGCGGAGCCGACCGGGGAGTTGCAGCGCATCTGGCCCGTCGCTGTGGCGCGCGCAGAGGCGGCATGGCTGGCCGGCGACCTGGCGGCGATAGGCCCGATGACCGATGCCGCCTACGAGCTTGCCCTCGACCGGGGCGTTTCCTGGGCTATCGGCGACCTGGCTTACTGGCGCGCGAAAGCCGGTCTCGTCACTTCACCGCCGGCGGGTGCCGCCGAGCCATACGCCCTGGCGATCGGCGGAGAGTGGGCCGCCGCAGCGGGTCGCTGGGCGGAGATCGGCGCCCCCTACGAGGCGGCGCTGGCACGCGGCGAGGCGGACGACGAGGACGCGCTGCGCCAGGCGCTCGACGAGTTGCGTGGGCTCGGGGCCGTACCGGCCGCCGACATGGTCGCGCGCCGCCTTCGCGAACGCGGGGTGCGCGGTCTGCCGCGCGGTCCCAGACCTGCCACCCGGGACGACCCCGACCGGTTGACGCCACGGGAGGCCGAGGTGCTCCAGCTGGTCGCGCGAGGGATGCGCAACGCCGAGATAGGTGAGCGGCTGTTCCTGTCGCCTCGAACGGTCGACCATCACGTCGCCGCGGTGCTGCGGAAACTTGGCGTCCGCAGCCGGTCCGAGGCGACTGCGGAGGCCATTCGGCGAGGGGCGATCGCGCCAAGATAGGCGGTCGCGTGCGCGGATCTGGGTAGATCCGCCGATGCGTCGCCGACATCTGCCTGCCTACCGTGGAACGCACGAACAACCATCGTGGCTTAGGAGGCACGGCCCGGCATGAATCCCTACAGCCTCGAGCTGCTGGCTCGCGACAAGATCGCAACGTTCAACGATGAAGTCGCCGGTAGGCGGGCACCCCGTCGCCGACGCGGCACTTCCTCTCCAATCTCTCGCCTGTTTGCGCGGCTCAGCGCATCACGCGGGTGGCTACATCGGCCCCATCAGCGAGACGCCGCGGTGGAGACGACCGGTGTCGAGCCGGAGCCAGCCTGAAAGGCTAGGCCTCTCAACTCCACCAGATTAAGGAGACCACCATGCGCAGGTTCCGCATCACCGCCGCCATCTGGGCGGTGACCCTCATGCTCCTCCCGCTAGCCCTCCCGGCTGCTGCCGCTGACGGCTTGGGTGCCGTCCGCGACGCGACGCGAGATTTCCGCGACGTGGCGGCCGCGGAGGCGGCCGGTTACGCAATTCTGGAAGGCACGCCGCTCGAGGAGTGCATCGATGAGCCGGGCGAAGGCGCGATGGGTGTGCACCTCATCAACGGCGACCTCGTCGGCGACACCGTGCTCGACCCGACCACTCCCGAAGCGCTGGTGTACATCCCCCGCGCCGACGGCAGCCTCCGCCTCGTGGCCGTCGAGTACGTCGTGTTCGCCGAGGCTTGGGACGCGGCGAACGCCACGCCGCCGCAGATCCTGGGGCACGAGATGCACCTCATCAGCGAGCCCAACCGGTACGAGCTACCGGCGTTCTACGAGCTGCATGCCTGGGTCTGGCAGGACAACCCGAGCGGCATGTTCAACGACTGGAACCCGGACGTGAGTTGCGATCCGTCGCTTCCGGACACCTCGACCAGTGCAGGACTCGCCGGACAGCTGCCGGAGCATGGAGCGGCACCTTGGCTCGCGTCCGGACTGGCGACTGCGCTCATCGTGGCAATGCTGCTCGCCGCGAGACGACGCTGGGCGGACGCCTGACCGAACTATCGAGCCAGAATGACGAAACCCCGGTTCAACCCGGGGTTTCGTATACGTCGCAAATTGGGCGGACGTTCCTTGACGTCTCCCGCGGATCTCAGGCGGTGCTGCGCTGGCGGTTGAACATCCCCACGACCCAGACGACGATGACCGCGCCGATAACGGCAACGATGATCGACTGCAGGTTGACGACGTCGCCACCCTCGCGGCCGCTACCGAAGCCCAGCGCGTTGGCAATGAAGCCACCGACCAGAGCACCCACGATGCCCAGCACGATGGTCCCCACAACGCCCAGGCCCTCGTCGCCGGGCACCAGCTTGCCGGCGATCCAGCCCGCGAGGCCGCCGAGGACGATCCAGGCGATGATTGTTACGAGCATGCTTGCTCCTCCTGTAGCTTGTGTTCATTTTTTTCCCCGCCGGCGCAATGGTCGCTCGGACGCACGCCGAAGCGTCATGCCCGGCGCCCGAATCGCGTTGCGATGTGCTTGCGGTCCTAGCGCCAGCCCCTCTGTGCCGCGCGCTGGAGCGATCCCCGGCTCGGTACCCGGCCGGCGGCGCGCAGGGCCAGGCCGATCAGCGCGCCGGCCACGAAGCCGCCCACGTGGGCCAGATAGGCAACGCCGGCAGTCTGCTCGGTCATGGCGATCTGGCCGAAGCCGTTGATGAACTGCAGGAAAGCCCACAGCCCGATGACCAGCACGGCCGGCACCCACATGACGAAATAGAGGACGACCACCAGCACCCGATTGGCCGGGAACATCACCAGGTAGGCGCCCAGCACGCCTGAGATGGCGCCCGACGCGCCGACCAGCGGGATGAGCGACTCGGGCTGCACGAGGACGTGCGCGAAGGTGGCCACCGCGCCGGTCAGCAGGTAGAACAGCAGGAAGGGCAGGTGGCCCACGGCGTGCTCGACGTTGTCGCCGAATATCCACAGGAAGAGCATGTTGCCGGCCAGGTGCAGCCAGCCGCCGTGCATGAACATGCTGCTCAGAACCGTCAGGTAGATGGGCTCCGGGCTCTCGCCGAGAGTGAACGAGCCGCCGGGCACGTTGACCCGGCGGACGATGTCCTCGCCGCTCGTCAGTTCAGCCGGCACGGCAGCCCAGGCGTAGGTGAAAGACTCGTCGGGCAGCTGCAGGAAGACGAAGACGAGCACGTTGACCGCGATCGTGAGCAGCGTCACGAATGGCGGCCCCTTGCCGGGGATGTTCTCGTCGCGGATGGGCAGCATGGCTGGCCGCAGAGTAGCGCCCGTTGCCAGGTTGCGGCTATCCTCGGCTGGACTCGCGCGACGAGCTGGAAGGAAAGACATGCACCGTTCTAGGCGCCTGGCGCCCTGGCTGGGACTGGCCCTGCTGCTGGCCACTGCCGTTCCGGCCGCCGCCGCGGTGGAGGGCCACGTCGAGCTCTACTGGAGCGAGGCCATCCTGGATCGCGTGCCGCTCACCTCGCCGGCGCTGGACGCGCCCGCCCCAGCATGTGACGACAGGGCGCACAACCTCGCCGGCGGCCGATGGAACAAGACGCTGCGCTGGTCGTTTCGCGCGTCGTCCACCCCCGCCGGCCTGGCCCGCTCCGAAGCGCTACGTGTCATCAAGCGCGGCTACGGCAACATAGTCAACGCGCGCAACGTCTGCGGGCGCCCCGACCAGGTCAGTGCGACCGCCACCTACCTGGGCAGGACGACTGCCAGGCCCAATTGCTCGATGCGCGACGGGCGCAACGTGGTCGGCTTCCGCTCGCTGGCCTCCAACGTCCTGGCGCGCACCTGCTGGTGGGTCAGCAACGGCAGCATCATCGAGGCAGACATCCAGATCAACAACGGCTTCTCGTGGGCCACCACGCTGGCCGGCTGCCGCTTCCAGCCCATGCTGGAGGCAGTCATGACGCACGAAGCCGGGCATGCCTTCGGCATGGGCCACGTGGGCGAGAAGAGGCACGGCCGGCTGACCATGAGCACGCGGCTCGACGGCAACTGTAACAACCAGGAGGCCTCGCTCGGGCTGGGAGACCTGATCGGACTCGAGAAGCTGTACTGAGCTGGGCCGGCCGTTTTGCACCATCAGCGAACAAGCGACGCCCAATCCGGCGCGGGGAGCGAAAGCGCCCTCAGCGGCCACGCTCAGAGCTGCCGTTAAGACGGCTACTGAGGGTCGGGTGCGGCCCCACCGGACCCCGCAACGGCCCGTCAGGGCCGCTGACGTTCATTCATCGTGCAAAGTGTCGACGGAGGGAATTCTGGCGCCCCCGGCCGGACGAGTACATGCTCTTGCCAGGCACGCTGGCGTCCCGTAGGCTGGCCACTCATGACGCGTCACTTCGGTCAGGCGGGCTGCTGCACCTGTATCTAGGCGGGAGGACTTTCCTACCGCCCGGCAGCGAGCCGCGCTCAGACGCTGGACGCGCTCGAAACCCGGCCTCCTTCCGCCGTCACACCGTCCGTGTAAGCCGTGCAATCCGTTTGGAGGTTGATTCCCTATGACCGCCACGCAGCCCGCCACGAGGTCCGAAGTCCTGGTCGACGTCGACTGGGCGCGCGAGCATCTCGAGGACTCAAGGGTCCGCTTCGTCGAAGTGGACGTCGATACTTCCGCCTTCGACACCGGCCACCTGCCCGGCGCCGTGGGCTTCAATTGGACCACCCAGCTGAACGATCCGGTCCGGCGAGACCTCGTCTCGCGCGAGGAGTTGCAGGAGCTGCTCCGTTCGGCCGGCGTGAACGACGACACGCTGATCGTGCTCTACGGCGACAACAACAACTGGTTCGCCGCCTGGGCCTACTGGCAGCTGCGCTACCACGGCCTGAACAACGTTCGCCTGCTCGACGGCGGGCGCAAGAAGATCGAGGCAGAAGGCCTGCCGCTGACCACGGACGCGCCCAGTCACGACCGCGGCAACATCACGCTGAGCGGCGAGACACGCGAAGACATTCGCGCCTACCGCGACCAGGTGGTTTCAAGTATTGGCGGGGAAGGTCGAGGGCTCGTGGACGTTCGCTCGCCGGAGGAGTACCGCGGCGAGCTCGCCGCCCCGGCCCACCTGCCCCAGGAGGCGGCCCAACGCAAGGGCCACATTCCGAGCGCGGTGAACGTGCCCTGGGGCACGGCCGTGGCCGAGGACGGCACCTTCAAGCCGGCCGAGGAGCTCGTTCAAATCTACGGCGCCAAGGGCATTACGCCGGACAGGGAGATCGTCGCCTACTGCCGCATCGGTGAGCGCTCCAGCCACACCTGGTTCGTGTTGTCGGAGATCCTGGGCTACCCCAACGTGCGCAACTACGACGGCAGTTGGACCGAGTACGGCTCGCTCGTGGGCGTGCCCATCGAAACCGGTCAGCCCGGCTCGAACGAGGACTGACGAAAGACCAGCTCGCCGTCGATCAGCGTGGCGAGCGGGCGCGTCGAGGCCAGCGCGGCCGGGTCGACCGGTTCGCGCAGGCCTTCGGCGGGCACGATCAGCAGGTCGGCCCGATAGCCGGGCAGCAGGCGCCCCAGACGCTCCTCGCGGGCCGATAGAGCGGGGTCCAGGCAGGCGGCGCGTATCGCCCGCGCGAGGCTGATGGCATGCTCAGCGCCCAGCGGTTCGTCGCTCGGCCGGTAGGGGTCGCGACGAGCGATGGCGACCGCGATGCCCGGCCAGGGGTCGACGGGCTCCACCGGCGCGTCCGTGCCGAACGGGATCAGCGCCCCTGCCCCGGCCAGCGCCGCGAGGGGGAAGGCGTGCCGGCTCCGCTCGCCCCACGCCTCGCGCGCCGGGCCGGCGTCACTGCGCAGGTGGACGGGCTGAACCGAGGCGGCCATGCCCGAAGCGGCGAAGCGCGGCATGTCGGCCGGATCGACGAGTTGCGCGTGCTCCACGCGGCGCATCAAGCCTCCGTCCGGCAGCCCGGCCAGCAGGTCGAGCGCCAGGCGCACACCGGCGTCGCCGATGGCGTGGAGCTGGCCCACGATGCCGGCCGCCGACGCCCGCCGGAGATCCTCGGCCAGCGCCTCCCGCGAGGCCAGGAACATGCCGCGCGGCCCGCCCGTGGGCGGCCTCTGAAGGGCGTCGCTGTACGGCTCCAGCATGGCCGCCGAGCGCGAGCCCAGCGAGCCGTCAGTGAACAGCTTCAGCCAGCCCATCCGGTAACGCCCGGCCAGTCGGGCCAGGAGCGGGTCGGATGAGTCATCTTCGTCCACGCCCTGGCCGCTGCGCAACCCAAGCTCGATGGCACGATCCAGCTGCGGCGCGCGCACCGACGCATGCACGCGCAGCGGCAGCCGGCCCTGCGCGGCCAGGCGGGAGTAGAAGGTCGGCCCGCGGCTGATCGCCCGATCGCCCGACAGTTCGCCGGGATCGTGGGCGCCGGTGATGCCCAGGGCCGCCAGGTCGCCGGCCACCCTCCCTAGGCCCACCTCCAGCTCGCCGTCGGTCGGGTCCGGGATGACCTCGTCGACGAGGCTGCTGGCGATCTCGTGCAAAATGCCGGTCGGTTGGCCGTCGTCCGCGCGTCGGATCATCCCGCCCGGAGGGTCGCCGCTGAGATCCGTCACCCCGGCGAGGCGGAGTGCCTCCGCACTGACCCAGCGGCTGTGGTGGTCGTGCGCGTACAGCGCCACCGGGCGCCGGGGTGCTACCCGTTCCAGGTCGGCCGTGTCCGGCCAGCGGCCCAGGCGGTCGAGCGACCAGCCGTGGCCCAGCAACCAGCCGTCACTGTCGCCCTCGGCCAGGCGTTCCGCGTGAGCGCGCCCGACCAGCTCGAGCGTCCCGACCAGGTCGTCCGCCGGCGACAGGTCGACCTGCGTCTGGGTCAGGACGAGCATCATCAGGTGCAGGTGGGCGTCGGTGATGCCGGGCATGGCCACGGTGTCCGGCGGCAGCCGCCAGCGACGCGTGCCCGGACCGGCCAGCGCCTCGACCTCGGCCAGCGAGCCGGCGACCAGCACCAGCTCCTCCCACACCGCCAAGGCCTCCACCCAGCCGAAGCCCTCGTCGCCGGCGAGCGTCGCGATACGCCCTTCGACGATCAGCTGGGCGCGGCCCTTCATGCGCGCAGGATCCAGCGCAGCTCCGCGGCGTCGAGGCCGGCGGCCAGGCCAAGGGCGAGCGCCACGCGGCACTTGGGACCGTCGAGTGGCGACAGGATAGCGCCGGCTCGTTGCCACTGGGCGCCACCGCCCGGGAAGGCGTAGGCCGGCTCCACGCCGCCAGCCGGGCAGCGCGTGGTCAGGCAGACGACAGTGTCCTCCGCCATCATCTCCACCGCCGCGCCCAGGATGTCCGGGTGCGTGTTGCCCGCACCGGTGGCGGCGACGACCACGCCGGCCGGTGCGGTCGAGCGCAGCAGGCGCAGCAGCGTGTCATCCATGCCAGTCGTCACGGTGATCAGGTGAACATCCTCGACCGGCGCGCTGGGCACGACCGGCAGACGCGCACGACCCTCGCGTCGGGCGACCAGCCGGAGCCCCTCGTCGCTCACCTCGCCGAGCGGCCGGCCGTCGCGCGACCGGAAGGCGTCCAGCGCGCTGGTGTGCGCCTTCTGCGCCTGGTCGGCCGCGATCACGAGGCCGTTCAGCACGACGGTCGTGCCCTGGCCGCGGAGCTCGGGGGCGGCAGCGCAGCGCACGGCGTCGCGCAGGTTGCGCGGCCCGTCGTAATCGGGCTGGGCGGCGTTGCGCATGGCGCCGGTGACCACCAGCGGCTTGTCGGAGCGTAGCAACAGGTCGAAGGCGAAGGCCGTCTCCTCGATGGTATCCGTGCCCTGCACCAGCACGGCACCGTCGACATCCTCCGGCTCGAGGGTCTCCTCCAGCAGCCGGCCGAGCTCGAGCAGGCGCCCGAAGTTCAGGTGGGAGGCCGGCACCAGCCCCCAGTCGACGGGGACGATGTCGGCCAGCTTCTCGAGGCCGGGCGTGCGCGCGATGATCTCCTGTCCGCTCAGGCTGGGCACCGCCCCGCCGGCGGCCGCGTCCGGCTTCATGGAGATGGTGCCGCCGGTGAAGACGATCGCCACCTTGCTCAATGCCCGGGCACCTCCTCTTCCTCGGTCTCGGCTTCGCGGGCCGGGCCGGCCCGGCCCGGCACGACCGGCGACGAGATGTAGGACAGGCCGGGTAAACCTCCGTCGCCGTCATCGACGTAGCTCAGCGCGACCGGTTGGGTGAGCGAGCGCGAAGTGACCGTCACGGGGTCCGCCACGTCGATCAGTCCAGGCCCGCCGTGCGCGTCACGCGACGGATGAGCCAGCGCGATGCTGCCCGCCGCCGCCAGCAGCACGAACAGCGCCGAGCCCTGCACCACGGGCGACGTGCCCACCACGTCGGCGATGGGCCCCACGATGATGATGGGCAGGAAGCTGGCCACGCTCACGAGCATGTTCAGCACGCCGAAGACCCGCCCGCGGATGTCCGCCGGCAGCTCCTCCTGCAGCTGGGTCTGAGCCGGCACGGCCACGAAGGCATAGGCCACGCCCGCCGCGAAGGCGACCACGATGACGACCGACAGCAACGAGACCAGCGGTCCGAAGTCGAAGCTGGCCGTCAGCGGCTGGGCGAACGATAGAGCGAGCAGCGTTATGCCCAGGGCGATCAACCCCGCCTCTATCCCCCGCCGCCGCGAGAAGTAGTGCCCGTACAGGTTCAGCACAAGGATGCCCATCACCAGACCCACGCCAAGGGGCAGCACCACGACCACGAAGTCGCGCTCCGAGAGTCCCAGCACCTCGGTCGCGAAGCCCGGCCCCAGCACGCCCAGCACGCCGATGAGCGAGGCCGTGATGGCCAGGTAGGTGAGCGGCCAGAAGATGGTCCGGTTGACCGCGATGTAGCGCAGGCCATCGCGCAACTGGCCGAAGGTGGTGGCCACCGCCGACGAGGCCTCGCCCAGGGCGATGGCCGGGCTGTGCGAGCCCAGCGGCGGCTTGTGTGAAGGCAGGATCCAGCAAAGTGCAGCGGCGACGAAGTACAGCGCGGCCACGAACCAGAGCATCGTGACCGGCCCAAGAAGGTTGACGAACAGCGGCCCGAGCAGGGCGAACCCCAGGAAGAACGATGCCTGGAGGGTGAAGATGTGCAGCGAATTGGCGGGCAGCAGCTGGCGCCGGTTGACCAGCACAGGGATCATCGCCGCCTCGGCCGGACCGAAGAACGTGGTCGCCGTCGAGACGACGATCGTCAGCAGGTAGATGAGTGCCAGCTGCTCGGTGACGAAGAGCAGGCCCAGGAAGGCAACCGCTCGGATGATGTTCGTCCAGACCAGGATCAGTCGCCGGTCCAGTCGGTCGACGTAGACGCCGGCCACGGCGCCGAAGATGACCGCCGGCACCAGGAAGCTCAGGATCAGCAGGCTGACCGAAGTGCTCTGGCGAGTCAGCGAGAAGACCTGCACGGTCAGCGCGAAGAGGACCATGTTGCCGCCCACCTGGGTGGCCACCTGGGCCAGCCAGAGAGCCAGAAAGCGTCGGTTGTGCAGGACCTCGAAGGGTGACTCGGCCGGCCGCTCCATCTGCCGGCGGCCCTGCGTCCTCACTCGGCGGCCCGCGCAGTAAAGCCACGAAAGCGACGCTCCAGCGCCCGCCGGTCCAGTAACACGCGCCGGCCGCAGCCCTGGCAGAGCAGCCCGATGTCCGCGCCCGTGCGCGTCACCTGCCACTCTCGAGAGCCGCACGCATGCGTCTTGGCGAGTTGCAGCCGGTCGCCCACCTCGACCTCCAGCACTGGCTCATCCGACGCCGGCACGCCAGCGCCTCAGTGCTCGGTGGCGCCGGTGAACGTGAAGCTCGCGATGCGCACCGCTGGCACGACCACCGAGCCCAGGAAGCCCCGCAGCAGCCGGCACGTGCTGCCCACCGCCTCTACGCCGGCCAGTGCGGTCAGGTAACTCTGCGTGAAGCGCAGGTTGCGCACCGGCCCGCGGATCTCGCCGCCCTCGACCAGGAAGAGGCCGTCGCGGGTCATGCCGGTGACGATGGCCAGCTTGGGGTGAACGGGATTGGTGTAGTGGAAACGCGTCACGAGCAACCCTCGCTCGAGGCCGCCGATCAGCTCTTCGCGCGTGTGGTGGCCGGGGGCCATCAGCTGGTTCAGCGGGAAGGGCCCCCACGGGTTTGGCGCGGGCAGCCCGTGGCCGGTCGAGTGCCGCCCGGCCTTGCCCGCCGTCTGGGCGTCGTAAACCACCTCCCGGCACACGCCGTTCTGGAGTAGCTGCACGCGCTGCTTGGGCACTCCCTCGTAGTCGAAGGAGGCCGGCGTGCCGGCCGGGTCCGCCGCGTCGTCCCAGATCGAGACCAGCTCCGAGCCGACGGTCTTGCCCGGTTCGAAGAAGGAACGTCCTTCCTGTACGGCCAGCGCGGAGAAGCCCACGTAGCCCAGCATGTCGAGCAGGTCCACCACGGCGTACTCCTCGAGCACGACCGGATAGTCGCCCGGCTCGAGCGACTGCGCTTTGCGTGACGCGCCAGCCTTGGCGGCCGCTTCCCGGCCGACCTCGGCGGCATCGATGTCCTCGACGTCAACGGCTGCCGCCTCGGCATAACCCGATTCGCCGTCGGGACCCATCGAGACGGTGATCAGGTGGGCGTAGGTTCGCTCTTCCTCCGCTCGGATGCCGCGGCTGTTGGCTACGGCCAAGCGCTCGTTGACCGTCTTGAAAGAGCCGTAGGCCAGCACGCCGGCTGCGTCGGCGGCGGCGATGACCGCCTCCGCGCCGTCCGCCCGCTGCTCCGGCGACGCCTCGCGGGTGGCGGCTGCGGCCGCTCCTGCGACGTAACCGGGCGAGCCGCCTTCGGGCAGGCCCTGGAAGTCCTCCCGCTCGGGCTGAAGCCGCGCGATCTCTGCAGCGGAGCGTGCCAGGCGGCGCAGCGATTCGTCGTCCAGGCGGTTGGTGCTGGTCACGCCCACCTGCTTGTCCACCACGTAGCGCAGGTTCACCTGCGTGTTCGTCTCGGCCACGTTCTGGTGAATCTGGCTGTTGGCGAAGCGGGTCAGCTGCTCTTCCCCGCCCAGCATCAGCACCTCTGCCTCGCTGGCCCCCTCGGCTTCGGCGAAGCCCAGCAGACGCTCGGCCAGGTCGAGGCCGGCCACCGGCCGGCGCTCAGTCACCACTTGCCCACCCCGACCTGCACGTCGCGGAAGCGCGCGGCGCTGACGCCGTGGCCCACGTGGGCCACCTGGCCCGGCTCGCCCTTGCCGCAGTTGGGCGTGCCCAGCATGCGGTAGTCGTCGGCGTGGGCGACGGCGTCGCACGAGCGCCAGAACTCGTAGGTGATGCCGGTGTAGGTGGGGTTCTTGAGCAGGCGGCCCACTTTCCCGCCCTTGATCTCGCGCGCCACCTCGGTGGCGAACTGGAAGTTGAGCCGCCGGTCGTCGATGCTCCAGCTGCGGTTGGTCGAGAGCAGCAGGCCGTCGTCCGTGTCGGCGATGATGTCGGCGAAGCTCAAGCCGGGCTGGGGCAGCAGGTTGACGTTGGTCATGCGGATGAGCGGGATCCGGTTCCAGCCGTCTGCGCGCATCGCGCCACCGCTGCTGCGGCCAATGCGCGGCGCGGTCTCGCGACTGGAGAGGTAGCCCACGAATCGGCCCTCGCTGACGATGGGCACCGACTGGGCGGCCACGCCCTCGTCGTCCCAGCCGAAGCTGCCCAGGCCGCCGGGCGCCGTTGCGTCGGCCACGATGTTGACCACTTCCGAGCCGTAGCGGAAGCCGTCCTCCAGCTTGTCGGTGGTCAAGAAGCTGGTGCCGGCGTAGGAGGCCTCCGTGCCGAAGACCCGGTCGAGCTCGATGGGGTGGCCGCAGCTCTCGTGGACCTGCATGTACAGCTGCGACGGGTGGAGCACGATCGTCCGGCGTCCGGGTGGGCACTGTGGGGCGCTGAGCAGCTCGACGGCTTCGGTCGCCGTCTCCTCGGCGTGACCGGCCAGGTCCAAGCCACGGATGTACTCGTAGCCGGCGGCCTGGTAGCCGCCGCCCGCGTCGGGATAGCTGCGTCGCTGAAGCTCGTCACCGTCCACCGCGTGGGCTTCGATCGACGCGCCTACATGGGTGATGACCTGCTCGGTGCAGCTGCCGTCGCTGGCCGCGAAGGTCTTCCACTCGCGCTGGGCGTTGTAGCCGGCCTCGCTGAAGGCGATGCCGGGGACGCGGCTCATTCGCTCGTCCGCCTCCAGCAGGTCGGCGATCTTGCGGTCGATGGGCAGCTCGAAGGGATCCTCCGCCAGCGAAGTCTCGTAGCGACCCTGGGCAACCGGTCGATCGTCGAGGACGACCGGCTCGCGCAGGGCCCGCGCCGAAGCGCGTCCGATGCGCACCGCCTGGGCGGCCACGTCACTCGCCTCGGCGCTGCTCAGCAGGTTGGAGGAGGCAAAGCCCCACGCTCCGTCCACCAGCACGCGCACGCCGAAGCCCTCCGACTCGTTGATGGCAACTCCTTCGACACGGGCGGACTTGACGCTGATCGACTCGTCCGCCCGACGGACCAGGCGCACGTCGGCGTAGCTGGCTCCGCGCTGCACGGCAGTGTCGAGCGCGAGTTGGGCGAGTTCACGCATGAGCGGCGTCAGGTTAGCAGACGACGGCGGGCAACCAGCGCCAGTGCCACCACGCCCAGCACGACCGCCACGCCGGCGCCCAGGCCGAGCAGCAGGTTGTCGCCTCTTGGGTCGCCCTCTCCCTCCCCTGGCGTGGGGAGCGGGCGAGCGGTGGCCGGTGGCGGGGCCTGCGAGGGGTCCGGCGTGGCGCCCGGAGCGAGCGTGGGCCGGGGCGTGCCCTCGGGCGTGTCCCAGCCGGCCGGCAGCGGGCCGGGAGGCCCCGGTTGCGGTCCCAGTGGTTGCGGCACGTCCACGCCCAGCGAGCCCATCCAGGCGGCGTTGAAGGCGGCCAGGTCTGCCCCCGTGGCGGCCTCGAAGGCCTCATCGTCCGACACGCCCTGGGCGTAGCTGCGCACGAGACTCCACAGCGTTGGCTCGTCGTAAGTGCCGACGAAGAAGTCGACGGCCGAGACGCTCTCCGCGTATGCCAGCCGGAACTGCTCGGCGGTCGTAGGAAAGAGGCCGCCCAGGCCGTCCAGCGGGATCAGCGAGCCCTGACGCACGGCGTTGTCAATGGCCGACCGCCAGGCCGGCGTGTGGCCCTCGGACAGGAGCACCGCCACGCCCTCGTTCAGCCAGCGCGGCGGTGAGTGGTAGGGATTGTCGGTGGCCGTGTCGAATACCAGGTGGGTCAACTCGTGCGAGACGAGCGTGTCGACCCACTCGGAGTTGACCTCGTGCGGCTCGATCAGCCCAAAGAGAGTGCGGATGTCGGCATGAGCCTGTCCGCCCACGTTCTCACGCGTCCCGGGACCCAGCGCCACGCGCATGGACGCCTCCGAGTCGTAGATGAAGAAGTCGATGGGCTCCGTCTCGGTCACGCCCAGCAGCTCGGAGGCGTTGGCCACGGCCTCTTCGCCGATCTGCAGTGCCCGGCCGGCAAAAGCCTCGTCGCCCTCGTACCAGTGCAGCCGGATGATGCCGCCCTCCAGCGTGCGCCAGGCAAAGCGCTCGTCGCGCACGACGGCTTGTGCCTCCGGGCCCAGGGTCTCCTCGCCCGACGCCACGTCGCGGGCGCGGAAGCGGTAGCTGAAGCTGCTGTTGGGCGGCACGTGACCCTCCAGCCGCGCCTCCGCGCTCCAAGTCTGGCCGGATCCCGAAACCTGGGCCGGCAGCACGCTGACGGCACGCTCGCCGGGCAGGCGCAGGAGCAGCTCCACAGCCTGCGGCTCTGAGGCGGACTCGATGGTAGTGCTGAAGGTAATCGGCTGGCCCAGCACGGCCCGCGCCTGGGGCTGCCCGAACTCGACTTCCTGGGCCAGGGCGACGGCGGGCAGGGCCAGCGCCGAGGCAATCAGCAGCCAGGCGGCGAGTACGACGCGGAAGAGGCTCGTCACCGGCCCGTGCCCGGCGCCCAGTCCAGGCCGGCATAGCGGATCAGGCCCACGCCCGACTCGAGTGCGCCCAGCAGGCCGTCGCGGCTGAGCGCCCAGGAGTCGCCGTACTCCACCGGCACGATAGGCGCCTGCTCGCGCAGGATCGCCTGCGCCGTCGCATAGTGGCCGGCCTGCTCCTCCTCGTCGTTCGTGGCGGCGGCCGCTTCGATCGCCGCGTCGTAGTCGGCGTTGCTCCAGCGTCCGTAGTTGCTGGAGCTTCCCGTCTCGAGCAGCAGGCCCAGGAAATCGTGGGCGTGGGGGTAGTCGGCGATCCAAGAGAGCGTCCAGAAGGCGGGCCGGTCGTCGCCGTCGAGACGCGCGATATAGTCCCCGAATTCGAGTATCTCGACGGCCAGGCTGATGCCCAGGGCAGCCTCCAACTCGGTGGCCACGGTCACCTCGTAGCCGTAACCGAAGGAGATCAGCGGCACAGCCGGGAAGCCGTCTCCGTCCGGGAAACCGGCCTCGGCCAGCAGGCGTCGGGCGGCCTCCGGATCGTGCGCCGGTCGATAGCTCTCGTCGCCCCTGCCGGGGATGCCCGGTGGCACCAGTGAGCCGGCCGCCTGCGTGTCGTTGCCCAGGCGGACGATGCGCTCCCAGTCGACCGCCTGCGCGAAGGCAAGCCGCACGCGTGCGTCGTCGAAGGGCGCGGCCGTGCTGTCGAAGCCGTAGTAGTGCACGGAGAACGACTCGGTCCGGCGCAGCTGGGGACCAAGCTGAGCGTCATAGCGCAGCCACGACGCGTCGAAACCGGCCACCGGCGTGTAGTCCACCTCACCGGCCTCGAAGACTGCCACCGGGCTGCGTCCGCCCAGGTCGGTCAGCACGTCGATCCTGTCGAGGGGCGGAAGGCCGGCCCAGTAGTTGGCGTTGCCCGCCAGGCGGATGAGACCCGCTTCCTGGGTCGGGACGTAGGCGCCGGAGACCACGATTCCGGCCGGGGGGAGCGGGCCGGCCAGCGCGCCGCTCATGGCCGGCGGCACGACGGCCAGTGAGGGCGAGGCGGTAACGGCCAGGAAGTAGGTGGCCGGTCGGCGGAGGTCGACGATCACCTGCCGGCCGTCGGCGCGCAACCCGACCTGCTCGGCGCCCGCGTTGCCCCCGAGATAGTCGAGCGCCCCGCTCACGTCGGCCAGCAGACTGGCCAGGGGCGATGGCCGGGCCGGGTCGATGAGGCGCAGCCAACTGTCGACCACGTGCTGGGCTTCGATGGCCGTGCCGTCGCTGTAGCGCAGGCCCTCGCGCAATGTGAACACGATGCGCCGTCCGTCGGCCTGCACGTCCCACTCCCCGGCCAGGGCCGGCTGGACGCGGCTTTCAGCGTCGAAGGCGGTCAAGCCCTCGAATACCTGGGCCAGCATGCCGGCGCTCGACGCGTCACCGGCCAGCGCCGGATCCCAGGTGAAGGGAGCGCTGCCGGCGATGCGCAGGCGGACCTCGCCATCCTGTGCCACGGCGGGCAGGGGGCCGGCCCACGGCGCCCACACGTACAAACCGCCGCTCACGAGCAGTGTCGCGGCGGCGATCAGCGCCGGCAGGGCGCGGCGCCGGCGGACCGCGGCAGGCTTGGCGGAGTCGGGTGACACGGCCGCAGAGTCTAGCGTCTGGGTTGCAGCCGGACCCAAATCAGTTGATTCGGCGTAACGTGCTATGGTCACCGCCGCCAACGCCGTGGTTGGCCAGGCGTGAGGGATCGATGGAACTCGAGCAGGACATGCGCGTCACGTCGGACGATCTCATGCACAGGCTGGATCGCCTGCGCGAGCTGGAGATCGAGAAGCGTCAGCTGACGCCCGGATCGGCGCGCTTTCGAAAGCTTGACAGGGACATCGAGCGCCTGGCGGCCGGCGTGCTGACCAAGTCCGCGGAGCAGGAGCAGCTGGGCCGCCAGGCGGGCGCCATGCTGGAGCAGACCGGAGTGGCATCACCACCGATTGCCGACATCGCTCCCCGCCGGGAGCTCTACGTCATCCTGGGCGAGTGGCGAGAAGCCGAGCGGGCCCTGGCCGCAGCGGCGCCCGGGACACCGGCTCAGCAGGACGCGCAGGCCGCCGTGCAGCGACTCCGCGACGAGTACCGAGAGTCATACTCGGACGCCTCGCACGACACGGCGGAGAACTCCGTCAGGTCCTAGCAACGGACCGCCGGCGCGTGCCTCAGCGCGGCGTTGCGGGCTGACCATCGCTGACACTGCCTTCCGAGACGAAGCGCAGCCAGTGGAGGACCGGTGGGGCGCCGTAGGGCTCGAGGGGCACGCCGCGGGCGGCCACCAGTTCCAGGCGCAGGCTGCCCTCGCTGACCCGGCTGGGAACGAGCGCGCTGACCGAGAAGACGCTCTCTGCCCCGGCGGCCAGCTCGATTCGTGCAGAGCCGCCCGTGAAGGTGCCGATTGACGTCTCCCAGCCGGCCACCAGGGTGGCGGCGTTCTCCTTCAGCCAGTCTTGGCTGCCGCGGTTGGCGACCTGCACCTCGATCAGGCTGAGCGAGCCCTGAGCCGGTTCGTCGGCCGGTGGCAGCAGGCTGAACTGCGCCGCGAGCGGACCGTACAACTGAACCTCGAGGGGCACCAGGCTCGGCCCGCCGGCCTCGTCGAGCGGCTTGCCGTTGCCCCGTCTCAGTTCGAGCGTGAGTACGTGGCGTCCGGCCTGAGCGGGAGCCAGCAGGCTGCCCAGCAGGTAACCATCCGCGTAGCGCAACTCCGCGGGACCGGCAGGAGCACGTTGCTTCGCCGGTGGCGCTGCCGTGGCCTCTGCCTGTTCACCGCCGCGGGACGTCGCCTGGCTGCTCGATACGGGCCTGGGCGCGCGATCCTCAGCGGACGGCTCGAGCAACTCGGGCACTGCCGGCGGGGCGGCATCGAGCGGCTGCAGATAGAGGAAGGACTCAGGGTCCGGCTCCGCCTCGACGAGCTGCCACGTCGCCGCCAGGCTCAGCGGCGGCGGCTTGGTCCAGCCCGGCTGTATCTCGACCGGCAAGCGCACTTCCAGACGATCGCCGGCCACGGGCCAGGCGGAGAGCTCGGCCGGGCCGAAGTCGTAGCCGGCCAGGGGCGGCGGCTCAGGCGTGGCGGCGGCCGTCACCAGGCCCCTGGCGTTGCGCCAGGAGAAGTGCCTGAGCGCTCGTGCCGAGATCCACTCACCACGGTAGAAGGGACTCTTGGCCAGCGGGTCCATCATCCACACCCGGCCGCCACCGCGCCCCGGCTGATAGCGCTCGACGTAGACGGCGTGGCCCGACGCCCGCGCCCCTTCGGCGGCGAAGTCACGCGCCCAGCGCGTGTAGTGGCCGGGCAGGCGGGAGTAGGCGCCGCCCACCACCGCGCCGCCGCCGCGCGCCAGGCGGGCGAGCAGGGCGTCCCAGGTCAGCGGATCTCCGCCGCCCGGCGAGTAGCGCAGGCCAACGCCGGTTACCCGGCCCACGGCGCGTGATAGCTCGGCGAAGCTGACGCCCTGCGACGAAGGCACGCGGCTGGCCAGGCGCAGGCGCAGCTGGTTGGGTCGCAGCCGACCGTCGGTCCACTTGTCGAGCAGCATGGCGGCCGAAGCAAAGGCGCAGTTCTTGCCCGTCTGGGCCACGAAGCGCGGACGGTGGCTGCCAGCGGGCGCCGGTGGGTAGCGCAGGTCGGCGAGGTCTGCGCCGGCCGGCTGGCGGTCGTCGAGGATGAGCCCCGCCGGGTCGCCGGGCAGCGACGAGCCGTCCGGGCTGCGAGGGGCAGCCTGGGCCGACGGGGCGTGAGCCCCAATGACGAGGATCAGGCCTAGCAGGAGGCCGATGTGACGGACGGGCAACTCTCTTCTGCGCTGTGCTGGGGACTGGCTGCCAGAGAGCTGGACGGGTGCTTCCCTGGGCTTGCCGGCATGGTCGGGCCATCGGCGCCCAAAGACAATCCCCCTTGCGTCCTATGCAGACCGCCGGGCAGCTTTTGTGTTGCGTCCCGTCCACGGAGGCCCCCTACGGCTGCATCGACACGTACCATCTTCCGATGGCCGACGAAGGGACACGACGAGCCAGGCCGCCGGGCGCCCGAGACGCGGCGCTGGCGATGGGAGGGGCCGCCGACTGGGCAACGAGGCCGATTGCGCGGCGCCGCAGATCATCGGGTCCTAAGCTGCCGGCGGCCGGCCTTTCGCAGCCCGGTGCTCGCCCGCCGGCCCGGCTTCGTCCGCCTGTCGCTCGGCCAGCCTGACCAGCCCGGCCGATCAGGATCAGGGATTGACGGTGATCCAGCGACCGTCCCACTCCGGCGCGATCTTCCAGCGGTAGGCGACGAACTTCTTGCGCAGGGCGCGCAATCCCAGCCAGGTCGCCGGTCCGGGATCGTATAGCCGGCCGCCGAACGTTCCATCGGGCCAGAGCGGACCCATCGCCTGCACGCGGGTAACCTTGTAGTCGGTCGTCCGCCGCGGATCGGCCGTGGCCGCGAAACCGGTCATCACCCAGGCGTGCCCGCCGGCGCCCACGAGCATGCCCACCGGCTTGCCCGTAACGCGCATCCGCCTGGCCGCCTGGCGCAGGGAGGCCTGCATCGTGGGCGCCTTGCCCACGCGGTAGTAGCCGGCACCGAAGTGGCGCAGGGCCAGCACCCACCCGCGCGGGTCGACGCCCTTGTTGGAGGCCAGGTAGCGGCTGTGATCGCGCGCGTAGCGGTAGTACGTCATTTGGCGGGTGGCCGACTTGTCGGTCTCGCCGCGGATCATGTTGAGCATCATCTGGATGCTCGCTCCAACGCAGGAGTAGT
>DATKBB010000107.1:0-15193 GCA_035514295.1 Candidatus Limnocylindria bacterium
GCCCACCGACGCGCACGCGGGAGCCTTCCAGCCCGGCCAGCTCGGACAGCGGCCGGCTGATGGCCGCCGGGGGAGCTGAGCCGTCCGCCGGCGGGCTAACCCCCGGGCCGTCCGGCGCCGATTGCCCGACTCCCGGTGCGCCTGTCGACGCACCGCCGCCCGTGCCGGGCGCCTCCTGTCCGCCAGGCCCCAGGCGGATGTCGGATGGGCTGCGCGGGACGATTGCCAGGCGCTGGTCCGAGGCGGTGGGGAACGCCCGCCGCACGATGCCCGTGACAGTCGCGTTGCGGCCGACGGCGAGCAGCGTCGCGGCCAGGCCACTGCGGGCCGGCCCGACGATGGGAATACCGCCGCCGTCCATGGTCAGCTCTGCCCGCCAGGCCTCACCGTCCCGCCTGACCGAGTCGACCCGGCCGCTGACCGTCACGAGCCGCCACTCCAGGTCCGACGGCACGGGCGCGCGCGCGACGCGCAGCGCGGCGAGCGCGACATTGCGCTGGAGCACGACGGCAGGCGCCGTCGCGCTGAGCTGGGGAGCGCCGTAGTAAGTACCCACGGTGCCGGTCAGGCGCAGCCGCTGGCCGGGAACGGCGGCCGGTCCGTGCGCGGCCAGACGGACGAGTATGGCGCCGCTGGCGTCCTGGACGGCCACGCGGCGAGGGTCGGCGTCGAGCAGGCCAGGCGGAGTGCTCACCGTCGCCTCGATCGTCACCGTCTGCCCCTGCCTGGCCCCCGCCTGGGCAATCGTGATGGGCGCCGGCTGTCCGGGCGGATCGTCTGTGGGTGAAGGCGGTGGAGTGTCACCTGGCTCGGGCGGGCCGCCACCGGGTAGCAGGCTGATGTCCGACTCGCTGCGCGGCCAAAGCCGATAGAGGCCCAGGCGGTCGCCCACGATGCCGGTAGCGGCGATCCCCTGGCCGACGGCAAAGTCGTCGCGGCTCATGCCCAGCGGGGAGTGCAGGAACACCCGGCCCTCACCGCTGCCGTCCTCTACGATGAGCGTGACGCTGCCGGTGGAGCCCGATTCGATGCGTCTGATGGTTGCGCTCAGACGGGCCAGCAGCCCCTCGGTGGCCTCGCCCATGGCCGACACGTCCAACTGGCGGGCCGCCGGCTGGGCAGAATTTCCGAGGCTCACGAGCCCGCCCTCGCCGGCGCGCAGCTCGAGATTGCCGTACGGCGCGGCGAGCACTCCATCGACCTCGACCAGCCGGCCCGGCACGATGTCCGAGTGGTCACCAGGCGGCAGCTGTACGCAGATCCCGGCGGTCTCGTCCTGGATGGCGATCGTCCGCTCGCCCAGGATGCGGCCCGGCGCGACCGTCACCACGCCGCGCACCCTGAGCCGGGCTCCGACGGCTGCCTGGCGTGCAACGGCCACGGCGACGACCTCTGCCTGCGGGTCGGGGCTGGGGCTCGGGGTCGGGGTCGGGCCAGGGGTCGGGCTGGGGCTCGGGCTTGGCGGCGCCGGCGAAGGGGTCGTGCCGGGGGTTGGCAACGGGCCGGCGCTGGATGTGGGTGAAGGTGAGGCGCCGGGAAGCAGCTCGACGTCGGCCGTGGAGCGCAGGTGAAGCCGATAGCCGGCCATGCCCGTGCCGCTGCTGTCGCGCTGGCCCAGTACGCCCACGAGGCGCACGCTGGCGCCACGCGCCAGCAACTCCGGCGCGACGCCTGTGGCGCTGGCCACGATCACGCGGAGTGAACCCGAGCCGTCGTCGACGGCCGTGCTGAACCCGTCGGCCAGCGGGCTGATGGAGTCGCTGATCAGCCCTGAGATGCTGAGCAGTCTGCCCTCCTGCTCCTCACCGGCCTCGCCGGTCAGCGTGGCCAGCGGCTCGAAGTACCGCTCGACCCCGGCCGGGCTGATCGCCTCCGGGCCGGGCAGGCGCAATGTGAGCTGGCTGAAGCGTGTCTCGACCAGACCGCTGACCGTGACCTCGGTGCCGACCGGCAGGGCCGGCCAGTCCGCACCGACCAGGTAGAGCGCGATGCCGGCGCTGTCGTCCTGCACGAAGGCGCCGCTGCCCGACTCCGTCAGGCCGGTGGGGGTCGTCAGCCAGCCATGGACGGTCGTCGCGCTGCCCATGGGCAAGGCACGCACGTCCGCGATCGGCAAGGCCGGCGCGTCCGTCGGCGTGGGAAACGGTGTTGGCGCCGGCGTGGGAAACGGTGTTGGCGCCGGCGTGGGCTGCGCCGTTGGCGCCGGCGTGGGGGTCGGGGCAGAGCTGGGCGTTGGTGTCGGTGACAGCGTGGGTTGAGGTGTCGGCAGTACCGTCGGCGGCGCGGTGGGCTGCGGCGTGGGCGCCTGTGTGGGCTCGGGGGTCGGCTGGGCAGTGGGGGCCTGAGTGGGAGCAGGCGTCGGCTCAAATGTCGGGTCCGCTGTCGGGGCGGGGCTGGTCGGGTGCACCGAGGGGCCCGGCGCCGGCACGGGCGGTGCGCTCAGCCCCTGGGGCAAGGGCTCCGGCTCGAGATGTGTATCGGCCAGGTTGTCGTTGGTGTCGCGGCCGTTGCCCAGCGCGCCGCCGGGCAGGCGCTCAAGGCTGCTGCCGGCCGGCGGTGCGAGCCCCGGACTGCCTTCCACGAACTCACTCGCGGCATTGCCCCAGCTCAACGAGTCGATTACCGCTCCGGCCACTGAGCGCAAGACGAGGGTCCCGCCGGTGGCGGCGAAGCCGCCCGAATAGAGCCCGTCGGCCAGCGGCGCGTAGGCGCCGGCCGAGTTAGCCAACAGCAGGTGCTGTCCGGGCTGCAGCGCGACCTCCTCCCAGGCCTGCTTGCGCGTGACCGTCCCGCCGGTTGCGGTCACGTAGACGAGCTCCAGCTCAGCCAGGCTGAGCACTCCGGCCGACGCGTTGTAGATCTCGACGAACTCGTCCGATGCGCTGGCCGCGCCGGTGACGACCTCCGCCACCAGCAGGCCGGCGGAAGGCGGCCAGTCCACCACTGCCTGTTGCTGGGCGCCCAGCGTGCCAGCCTGGGCGAGCGGCTGAAGCGGCGGTGGATCGGCGGCGGGCCGCGGGACGGCGGACGCGTTGACCACCAGCGCACCGGCCAGCAGGACAAGCAGGGCGGCCGGTAGCCAGCGCGCCCGGCGAAGGTGGAGCATCGTTTTCTCTCCGCGGCGGGCTGCGGCGGGCGTAGACCGGCGTAGAGCGACGGGCGGAACGGACTATGCCAGGCGTGGCTTGCCGGCCGCTTGTCCCGGACTCACCCGCGGCTTACGCGCGACTTATCCGGCGCGGCTCGCGACCCGCGCCGGCTCCCGCCGGGCCTGAGGTAGCATTCAGGCTCCCAGTCACGGCCCACGACGCCGGCCCACAGACCGTCGCCCACGAGAGGAGCTCACCCTGGCCCGCGCCAAGAACACCAGCCGCGCCGAGGCACGCGCGGACGCCCGCCGCCGCAGCCGAGTCCAGGCCAGCGCGCTAGATGCGACCGACCCGGAGGACGGCAACCAGCAGGCGCCCGCGCCGGTGTCGCCGCAGGAGCCTCGCCGGCCGCTGTTCACCCCGCCCAACATCCGCGAGGACATCCGCCTGCTGCCGCACATGTTCCGCACGCGCAAGCTGCTGTGGGTGCCGGTGCTGCTGCTGCTGGTTGGCTTCGCGCTGACCTATCTGGCTTACATCGAGCAGCTGCCGCCCGACCTGGCCGGGCCGGCCGAGCTGTACATCCAGTTCTTCTTCGTGCCCTACGGCTTGTTCACCTTCTTCATCGCCGGCTTCCTTGCCCCGCGCGCCTCCTATCTCGTCGGCTTCCTGCTGGGCCTGCTCAACGGCATCCTGTGGGCAATCCTGATCTTCATCGGCACCACGCTTCCCACGGCCGTGCCGGACCCCACCCAGCCCAACGCCGAACCGTCGGGCGCGGCTATCCAGGTCATCCTGGTGGCTACGCTGTACGGCACGCTGGCGGCGGCCTTTG
Source organism: Candidatus Limnocylindria bacterium (assembly GCA_035514295.1). Taxonomy (GTDB): domain Bacteria; phylum Chloroflexota; class Limnocylindria; order Limnocylindrales; family CSP1-4; genus JALYGJ01. Next base: position 3,925 of record DATKBB010000107.1, read on the forward strand.
CCGCCTGGTACCGCAACTTCCTGCGCCAGATGCAGGAGCGCGGCAAGCAGCGCCGGGCCGAGCGCGAGATCCAGGAGCGGGCGAAGCGGCGCGAAGAGCGACGGACGTCGCGGCGCCCCGGCTGAAAGCCTTACGAACCGGCTGAGGACGCCCCGGCCGGTACACCTGCGCGGCGCCGGAAGCGGCGGTTGTCTTACGTTCGATAGGCGGCGGCCGGCCGCACCGGAGCGCGGGCCAGACCGCCCAGCGCATCGTGATGGGCAGTAAGCCACTACGAGGTGAGTTGATGAGCCAGATCGAACGTGGCGGCCAGGGCGCCCAGCGCTGGCCCGCCGAATTGCCCGAGACCGACAACCCGGAGGGCAGCGTCGGCGAGGAGCTACGCGACGAGGAGCGCGTTTCGAGCGAGCAGAATGAGCGGCTGGCGAAGCTGCCCGACCACGAGCGGGACACGGAGCGCACGGACCAGCCGGCGCCGGGCGAGGAGAGCGGCCTGCCAGCGGCCAACCCGCTCGGAGCACCTAACGCTGCTGTCGGCCCGGACGACGAATAGGCTCAGCCGAGCCGGCGCATGCCGGCATGACCCAGCTGGCGCACGCCGGTCGGGCCCTGCGGCCCACCGGCCGGCCGGCAGAGCTCGACCAGTGAGACGACCCTGCGCGCGATGACGTTGACCACGTCGGACTCGCGCTCCAGCCTGCCCTCCACGTAGAGCAGCGCGTGGCGCCGGACGGTGCCTCGGAAGCGCGCCCAGGTATCCGGCCAGAGCGTGACGTTGACCATGCCCGTCTCGTCCTCGAGGGCCAGAAAGACCGTGCCGCGGGCGGTCATGGGGTGCTGGCGGGTGACGACCAGGCCACCGATGCGCACGTTTCCGGGGCGGGCGTCGGTCAGCTTGCCCGCCGGCATTACCCCCAGCCGATCGAGCGCCGGGCGGAACAGCTCGACCACCTGGCGGCGGGCGTCGAGCGAGAGGATGGCGTAGGCGTCGCCCAGGCGCTCGATCTCGGTGGGCGGCGGCAGGTCGGGTGCCTGGGTGGGGGGTAGGCGCAGGTCGAGCGGGCGTCCGGCTGTCTTCTTCGAGCCGACTGATCGGCCGTCGTACCTTCCCCTCGCCGAGCCGGCCACCTCGCGCAGTTGCCAGAGCAGGCGGCGACGCGGCTCGCCCAGCGAATCGAGAGCGCCGGCGCGGATGAGCCGCTCGACGAGCTCCTCGGGCAGCTCCGTGCGCGCGACCAGGTCGGCCAGCGAGCGGAAGGGGCCGCGCGCGGCGACCTCGGCGTCGACCGCCTCGCCCTCCGTCTCGCCGATGCCTTTGACGAGGTGCAGCCCAAGGCGGATGCCGTAGGCGCGCGCGGTTGGTGCGGCCCAGCGGTCACGTGCCTGCTGGCTTGGCACCACGCAGCCCGACGAGCGCACGACGGCCGGCCGGCGGTCGATGCCGGCATCCTCGGGCAGGGGCGTGCCGGGCAGGCCTACCCACTCCGTCGTGCTTCGGAAGCGGCTGCGATTGATGTCCACCGGCAGGACGGCCGTGCCGTGGCGCTTGGCATCGTTGATCAGCACCTCCACCGGGTAGAAGCCCATCGGCTGGGCGTTGATCAAGCCCGTCACGAACTGGGCCGGGTAGAAGAGCTTCAGGAAGGCCGATTCGTAGGCGGTGCGCGCGAAGGCCGCGGCGTGGCTCTTGTTGAAGCCGAAGCTGGCGAAGGCGGCCACCTGGCGGAAGAGCTCCTCCGCCTGCTCCGTGGTGAGGCCGTTGCGGGTAATGCAGCCCTCTACGAAGCGGGCGTGCAGCTTCTCCATCTCGCGGCTCGAGCGCCAGGTGCCCATTGCCCGGCGGAAGCCGTCCGACTCGGCCGGGCTGAAGCCGGCCACGTCGATGGCGATCTTCATCACCTGCTCCTGGTAGAGGATCACACCCAGCGTCTCCTCCAGCGCCGGCTGGAGGCTGGGATGGAGGTAACTCACCTCCTCCTTGCCCTGGCGGCGGCGCAGGTAGGGATGGACGGCGTTGCCCTGGATGGGACCGGGTCGGATGATCGCCACTTCCACGACCAGGTCGTCAAGCGTCTCGGGCCGGCTGCGCGGGAGGGTCTGCATTTGGGCGCGCGATTCGATCTGGAAGACGCCCACGGTATCGGCCGCCTGGATCATGCGGAATACGTCCGGGATGTCCTCCGGCAGGCGGTCGAGGTTGACGTGAACAGCGCAATCGGCGGCGATGTCGCGCAGCGCATCGTCAATGGCGGAGAGCATCCGCAGACCCAGCAGGTCGAGCTTGATCAGCTTGATCGTCTCGATGTCGCGTTTGTCGTATTGCACCACGACACGGCCCGGCATCGTGGCGCGTTCCAGCGGCGCGATGTCGACCAGCGGGGCCTGCGTGATGAGCATCCCGCCGGTGTGGATCGAGAGGTGGCGCGGAAAACCGTCGATACGCGCCGTCAGCTCCAGCCAGCGCTCCCAGGCGGAGAGGCCCACCGTCGAGCCATGCCGCGGCTGAGGCTTCGTTTCCGCCGCCCCGGCCGACACCACCTCGGCAGGAACCGGCGACTTGGCAGCAGCCGACGGCACCCCGGCACCAGCCGACGGCACCCCGGCACCAGCCGACGGCACCCCGGCACCAGCCGACGGCACCCCGGCACCAGCCGACGGCACCCCGGCACCAGCCGACGGCTTCAGCGCGCGCTTATGCTCCACATTCTTAACCCCTGCGGTGTCCGCGCCATTAGGACCCGCCTTGGCCCTGGGCTCGCCTGCTTCGACGCCTCGGCTGAGCGTGTCGCGGCTTGGGCTGAGCCTATCGAGCTCCGGTTCCGCGCTTCGCGAAGACTCCAATGAGTCGTTATCGGCGCCAGCCCGCCGGCTTAGGAATGGAGGGGGTATCACCGAACCGATGGGGGTTGGAAGACGCTCCGAGAGCGCGGGCGGGCGGTAGTCGTCGGTGGCCGGACGACCCCCGGCGGGCGGCCGACCTTCGGCGGAGGCCCGATCCTCGGCAAGCGGCCCCCCGGCGGAGGCCCGATCCCCGGCGGGCACCCGACCCTCGGCGGGCACCCGACCGCCTGCATCGGCCTCTCCCCGCAGCCAGCGCACGCTGACCGGCGTGTCGCCCGGCCCGCCCTCGTCGTCCGACGCGCCGCGCGGCGGGGCAGGGCTGCGCAGGCGGCCCATGGCGTCGAGCATTTGCGCGGCCCGCGCGGCGTCCACGGCGCCAGCCTCCGCCTGCGGCGCACGGAAGAACTCGGCGAAGCCGCCTTCCGCCTCCAGGTCGCGCCGAACCATCACGCTGTCGTAGGTCTCCAGCGCCTTGGCCACCCGATCGACCAGCGGCCGCGGAAAGCCCAGTGCGTAGCCCACCTCGCGCACCGCCGAGCGCGCGCGATACGTGACGAGGTTGCAAACCATCCCCGTGTGCTCCTCCCCGTAGCGCTCGTAGCAGTACTGGATGACCTCCTCGCGGCGAGAGGTGGCGAAGTCGATGTCCACGTCCGGATAGACCGTCCGGCCCTCGTTGATGAAGCGCTCGAAGAGCAGCCGGTGGCGGATTGGGTCCACGCGCGTTATGCCCAGCACGTAGGCCACGATCGAATCACCGGCACTCCCCCGCCCCTGCGCCGGGATCCTCCGCTCGCGGCAGAAGCGCATCAGGTCCCAGCAGATCAGGAAGAACTCGGCCAGGCCGGTCCGCTCGATGACCTCCAGCTCGTGGGCCAGCTGCTTGACGACGGCCGGCGTCATGGGGCGGTAGCGCGCCCGTGCCCCGTCGTGGCAGAGCGTCTCGAGGTAGCTGAAGGGCGTCTCTGTGCGCGGCACGGGAAAGCCCGGGAAGCGGTACTGCTCGAAGTCGAGATCGATGCCACAGCGAGCAGCCAGCTCACCCGCCGTGCGCAACCCGGCCAGCCACGCTCGCCGCACGTCGCGCCCCAGCTCGCCCCGGCCGGGCGGCAGCGCGGCCAGCTCCGCCTCGCTCTTGAGGTAGTACTCCCCGTTGGGCCGGCGCAGGTGGGCGCTCTCCTCGAGCGTGGCGCCGTGCCGGATGCAGACCAGCACGTCCTGCAGCTCGCGGTCCGCGGGCCGAGCGTAGTGGACGTCGTTGGTCACCACCACGGGCAGGCCCAGGCGGTCCGCCAAAGCGACCGTCTCGGCCACCAGCCAGTCGTCGTCGGGCAGCAGGTGGTGCTGGAGCTCGAGGTAGAAGGCGCCCGGGAAGAGGTCGGCCAGGCGCCGTGCGGCCGCCGCCGCACCTTCCCGATCGCCGACCAGCAGCCGGCGCGCGAGCTCCCCCTGCCGGCAACCGGAAAGCGCCAGCAGGCCCTCCGTGTGGCGGCCCAGCAGCTCGTGCGTGAACCTGGGCACTCCCTTGGTGCCACTCAGCTGGGCGGCGCTTGTCAGCCGGCACAGGCTGCGGTAGCCGCTCAGGTCGCGAGCCAGCAGCACCAGGTGGGCGCCCAGCTCGCGCGCTCGCACGCCGCGCAGGTCCTCGCGCCTGGGCTGCCGGTGGGCGGGCGGGCGCAGGCGCTCGATGTTGGGCGGCTTGACCCGGCCCTCGGCCACGTCGCCCGCCTGGAGCTCGGCCGGCTGCTCGGCCGGCTGCTCGGCGCGGCGCCGCCCGCGACGGCGTGGCACGACCACCTGATCCGGATCGGGCACGGCTGCATCGAGCAGCTCGAGCTCGGTACCCACGACGGCCGCCAGGCCCGCCTCCTGCGCCGCGCTGGCGAAGCGCACCGCGCCGTAGAGGCCGCCGTGGTCGGCCAGGCCGAGGGCGCCCATTCCCAGCTCGGCAGCGCGCTCGACGAGATCCTCGAGCGGTGAGGCGCCGTCGAGGAACGAGAAGTTCGAGTGACAGTGAAGCTCGGCGAAGCGCGCGCCCATGCGGGGGATGATAGAACAGATGTTCTAGTACCATGGAGGCCTGACACGCCCGCCGGCAGGATGGTTACCATACGCAACGATGCCCTCGACCATGCCCGGGGACGGCATGTCCGGCGAGCAGGACGCCCGTCAGCAGAGCGCCCCCAAGCCCACCAAGCCGCCCCGTCACGTGCCCACCTTCGCCGCGGGCAGCGGCGGCCTGCTCGGGCCGCGGCTGATGGTCGTGCTGCTGGCGCTGGTCGTGGGCATAGGCACGGCCGTCGAGCTGCTGGGGCAGAACCAGCCCACAGCCCCGGACGGCAGCCTGCTCCAGCCCAGCCCGGCAGCCTCCCAGGCTCCAGCCAACCCGGCCTCGCAAACAGCCGAGCCGACCGACGACGGGCCCGCCGGCGCACCACTGCCCCGGCCGACGGCTACTCCGCCACCGCCCAAGCAGGCCGCGCCGACCAGCGCACCGCCGGAGGAGCTGACCGGCTACGTCTGGCCGCTACGCGGAGCGCGCATCACCAGCCGCTTCGGGCCGCGCGACTTCGGCGCTTTCATCGTCGGCGACGGACATGACCACGACATCCATGACGGGCTGGACCTGGCTCGCTTCTGCGGCTTCAAGGTACGTGCCGCGCACGACGGCGTCGTTCTGTATGCAGGACGAAAGTTTGACGACTATCTCGGCTACAAAGGCTCAGCCTCGGGCATCTACGCTCGTCTTGAGCGGCAAGGTCGGATCCGCACGCTGCCGATAGTTGTCGTGATCGACGACGGGAACGGATATCGGAGCGTATACGTCCACCTATCAAGTGCCGACGTCGAGGCGGGGGATGTAGTCGAGGCGGGAGATGTCATTGGAAGAGAAGGCGCAACAGGCTTCGCGACCGGCTGCCACCTTCACTACGCGCTCATCCGAATGGATGGGCCCTGGGAGCAGGTGGTCCCAAGCCTCCACCAGTACGGCTACCCGACGCTGGTCCGCCAGCGAGTCGACCCCCTCCTCGTCCTTCCCTGGGACGATCCCTACGCCCCGGAGCGGCTTCGCGAGCGCGTCAACCCTTCGTCGCCCAGCCCGTCGGCCTCGCCTGTCGACGCCTCCCCCGGCAGCAGCCCCCAGCCTGCCCAGCCCGGCCAGCCATCACCTTCGGCCAGCCCGCCAGGCTGAGTCGAGTGCTCGTCACACGCCCGAGAGCTCAAACGTCTCAGGGCCGATGAGCGTGTTGCAGGCCGCTATCCTCCGCTCGCTCGTGCTCGCCGCACTGGTGACCGTGCTGATCCTGTTCGGCCTGCCGGCGGTGCTGGCCATGGGAGCCGCGCCCCTCCAGTAGGGGTCCGCCAGTCGGACTGCCAGGCTGCGATATCCTCTGCGCGTGCGACCCACGCGTCTGGAGATCCTGGCTGCAACCGCCCTCGTGGTGGTGCTTTCCGGGCTGGTCGTGCTGATCGTCGTGGCGGCCGTCCCGCCCGGCGGCCCACCGACCCTTCACTAGCCGCGCGCCGGCCGTCCGCGGCGCGTAACACCGGCGGCTGGCCAGTCGTCTTGGTGATTGCCGCAAGGCTCGTGGTCGCTCTTCTGGTCTAGCCCGGCTCCTCCTCTCCGGGCACCAAGCGACCGCTCCTCTGTGTGACTCGACCCCGGTCTCCCCCGGGGTCGAGGCGCGTCTGGCACCTTTGCGCAGGGCTCAGTCGTAGAGCCTCTCCAGGTGCCAGCTGCCGGCGAGCAGGTCCTGGTAGACGAGGGCCAGCATGCGCCGGCCGGCCAGCTTGTAGTAGGCGCGGCTCACCGGCCGACGCCACCAGGCCTCTTCGATGCGCCACTGGTTGCACACCTCGACCGGCTCACGGCCGCCGTCCCAGCGCAGCAGGCAGGGCCGGCCCTCTGCGTCGAGCTCGACGCCGATACGCGGATGGTGTCCCAGCAGGCGGGTCATCGCGGCCAGAGCGGCGCGTCCGTGACGGGCTGCCAGGCTACCCGCTCCTCGGGCAGGATCGCTTCCGGGTCCACGACTCGCGCGCGCAGCAGCCGATCCGCCCCGAAGCGCAGCGCCAGCCCGGCCAGCTGCCAGTCGAGCTGCGCCGCCCGGGCGAGCTGCGGCACGAACAGCCCCAACTGCCGGCCGGCGGCAGGCGCGCTGCCCTGCAATTCCAAGGCCAGGCGGTTGACGGCAGTCCACGGCGGTTCCGCGCTCAGGCGGGCGAGCAGCAGGCGCTCGAGTAGATCCGGCGCAGCGCTGGGCTCGGGCAGGGACTGCTCCAGGCGGATCGGCGGCGCGTATTCCTGGCCCAGCTCGAGCACGGCCCGGGCGGCGCCGGCACCGCGGGCCGCCAGCTGGTCGCAGAGCACTCCGCACAGGTTGCGCAGCACGAAGCGCAACGGCTCGATCTCCTCCACCGCCGGCTCGATCTCGGCCTCTGCGCGGAGGCGCTCCAGCGGGCGGCGCGGGCGCAACGGCCGGCCGTCCAGGCCGCGCGCGAGGTCGTGCAGGATGCCGCCCGCCTGCCCGAAGCGGGCCACCACCGCCGAACGCGAGAGCGCCGCGAACTGACCCAGCCGGCTAAGCCCAAAGAGGCGCAGGCGGCGACGCGTCTCGTCGTCGGCGGGCAGCAGAGCGATGGGCAGTGGCGCCAGGTAGGCAGCTTCGGTGGCCGCATCGCCGGCGGGGATGATCTCGACGTGCCCCGGCCCGACGGCGCGCCGCCCGCCCACGACCGCCGCAACCTGCGCCCCGAAACGGGTATTGCCGATGCCCAGCCGGGGAGTGCCGGGCAGCAGCGGCTCGACGGCGGCCAGCAGCCGGCCGGCGAACGTCTGCTCGGGGCCCCACAGCCGGCCCAGGCCCTCGATGCCCAGCAGCACGCGGCCAAAGCCCGGCGCGCCGAAGCGGTCCTCCCCCTCGAGTGACGGCGTGAAGGCGGCCAGCGCCTCGATGACGACCTCCAGCGCGCGCTCGTAAGAGGGGCCGTCGGCGGGCAGGAAGAGCGCTTCGGAGGCCAGCTTGTGGGCCGCTCCCAGTGGCTGTCCACGGCGCACGCCCAGCCGGCCGGCGGCCGGGCTGTAGTCGAGCACGTCGCCCTGCTCCCAGGGCTGGCCGCCCACCACCACCAGCTCGGGCAATTCCCGGCGGACGGCCTCGAAGCGGAAGGGAAGGTGCGGCCAGTCGAGATGGAGGAGTCGGATCATGAGTGCCCTGGATGTTGTTCGTGCTGGGTGGGGCTGGATTGGATCTGTCGGCCGGGCTCAGGCAGTCCTCTCGGCCAGCCGGTCGGCGGCGGGCTGGCGCTCGCCGTCCGCCAGGTAGCGGATCTCCAGTTCTGTCGCGCGGCCCGGCGGGCCGAAACGGTTCTTGGCCACGCTGACCTGGATGCAGCGGCCCACGACATCACGCCCTGCGCGCAGCCAGGCGCGCTGCTCCAACTCCAGGCGCAGGCCGACGGACTCGGCCAGGGCGGCATGCAGGCTGCGCCCGATGGCGACCGGCTCGAGCACGATTAGCCGGACGGCCTGCCGGTGGGCATGGGCGGCCAGGCGACGCAGGCCCGTCTCGTGCTGGGTGGCCAGCCGAGCGGGCAGGTCCACCACCAGCAGGTCTACCTGGCGGCCGGCCAGCAGCGTGCCGGCCAGCGTGAGGCCCTCTTCCGCTTCGCGCGGGCGGAGGACCAGCAGCCAGCGCAGGTCGACGCCCCGGCTGGCTGCCTCGAGCGGGTCGAAGACGCGCGAGAAGTCAAGGAAGGCGGCGATGGCCCCGCCGGCCTGGGCCTGGGCCAGGCAGTGCAGCGCCAGAGCGGTCTTGCCGCAGGACTGACCGCCACGGAAGGAGGCGCTCACGCCGCGCGGCAGGCCGCCGCTGCCGAGCAGCGCATCCAGCCTGGCAAAGCCGGTGGAAAGCACCTCGTCGTAGGCCGGTGCCGGTGCGGCGGCCGGGGCCGGTGCGGCGGCCGTGGCAAGGGCCAGCGCGCCGCTCACCTGCGGCGCGTCCGACGGGCTGGCGGTCGTGCCTGTGCCCAGGCGTATGGCCGCGCTTCCCCAGCGCGATTCGAGGCGGGCTAGAGCCGTGCTGAGGCCGGGCGGTGGACTGGCGGGCATGCCTCGATGATAGAACAAATGTTCTATCAGTCAATGGGCGCCGAGTGCTCGGACGAAGTACTATCGCGCCCTTGGCCCGCGCCCGCGAGCCGGTGGGGAGGAGTCAGCTTGACCGACGACAGGCGTCCGGGCGAGGGTCAGCCGACCGACAGCACGGTTCCCTCGGGCGAGCCGGCTCCGCCGGCTGAACCGACTCCGCCGGCCCAGCCTCCGGCTCTGCCGCCCTCCGATGAGGCGACGCGTGTGGACGTGCCCGCCCAGGCCGGTCCTCCGCCGACGCCTCCCCCGCCAGCCTACGGAGCCCAGCAGCCGAGCCCGGCCGGCCCGCCCGCAGGGCCGCCACCCGCGTACGGGCAGCAGCAGCCACCTTATGGCTCCCAGCCACCAGCCTACGGAGCCCAGCAGCCGCCCCACGCCGGCGCGCCCGGCGGCCCGCCACCTGCCTACGGTGGGTCCCCGCCGGGTCAACCCCCTGGCTATGGTCCGCCCCCGCCCGGTTATGGTCCGCCGCCCGGCTATGGTCCGCCGCCGCCTGGTTACGGGCCTCCCCCGCCGGAATACGGTCCACCGCCGCCTGGTTACGGCTACCCGCCGCCGCGCAAGAGCGGCGGCTCGTCGGCCATCCTGGCCCTCCTGCTCGTCGTCGGGCTGTTGGTGGTCCTGGGCGTGGGCGCCATGTACGCGCTGGGCATCGGCCCATTCGCCCCCAGCGGGACGCCGCCGGTCAGCGTTGCCTCACCCACGCCCGCATCCACGGCGACGCCCTTCCTGGTCACACCTACGCCCCAGGCAGCGACCGACGAGCCCGCCACACCCCAGCCGGCGACCGCCCAGCCGACCGGCACGGCCGCCGCGCCCACGCTGCCGCCCGACAGCGGAACCGAACAACTGCTGAGCCACATCCCCGACGAGTTGCGCGACAGCTGTATCGCCCTGACCGGCACGGAGTCGCTGGCCATTGCGAGTTGCCCGGCCGACGGCGGCACCATCATCGCGACCTACACGCTGTACGGTGATGCCAGCGTGATGGAGACGGTCTACTCCGGTCACGTGCTGACCGCCGGGATCGAGCGCGACACCGGCCGCTGTGCCGACCAGGCGACCTGGCCGGCAGAAGGCGGCTACTCGATCCAGGAGGAATCGGTCGGCCGGGTCGTGTGCACTACCCAGGAAGGCGCGCCGATCATGTACTGGACGGACAACCGCCTGAACATCCTGACCTACGCCTCGAGCTCGAGCGGCGACATCACGCGGCTGTACGAGTTCTGGGCAGCCGACGCCGGCCCCAATCCCTGACGGCCCGGGCGAGTGCGCCGGCCAGCCTCAGCCGCCGACGGGCAGCGGCTCCGTGAAGGCGGGATTGCGCTCGACGCGCTCCTTGATGCCCAGCATCTGCTTGCGCGTCATGAGCACGATGCCCGTACCCATGATCTCGCCCATGACCGCGCTGGCCGGCCCACTACCGGGGGTCTTGGCACGGAAGCGCTCGATGAGACGGGTGGTGCCCTCGACGGTGGGCTGCAGGTAGAAGGCCCATGAGGCCGCGAACTCTGGGTACGAAGCGCCCATCATCGCGCCGCTCGCCTTCAGCCCAGCCGTGGGTAGCTCCGTCTTGCCTTCGGCCTTGGCCACTTCCGCCTGTGCGCGGACTGATTCGGTATCGATGTAGAGCACGAGCGCACGCTCCGGTTCGACCGTCTTGACCAGGAAGCCGCCGCCCGGGTGGGTGGGCATGACGTCGCCGTTGGCCAGGGATTGGAACTCGGGCAGGATGCGCTCCGCGCTGGCGCCGCGGTTGTCCATGGCGTCGTAGCTGTACCAGCCGGCCCGCTCGAAGCCCATCTGCACCAGCCAGGGCCAGACCTGCGCCGGCGACGCGTCGATGGTGATGCCGCGCGTCTCGACGTGTGACGCTTCGGGGATAAGCTCGTCGCCGGGAATCGGCAGGTCAGCCTCGGCGGGATCCACGCCCCAGCCCTTGACCTTGGGCCGCACGACCAGGAAATAGACGGCCGATGCGGTCAGGAAGGCTGACAGCACGGCGATGAGCAGTGCTCGAATGGCACGCATGGTTGCACCTCCGCCGGCATCTTGGCCTCCTGCACCGGCACTGGCAAGAGCCGAAGGTCACTGATAGGCGGCCGGCCCGCGCTGCGCCAGGCGGTCCACACCTGCCGAGGCTGCGCCCCGGAGCCTGCGCCTGGCTGACGATCGGGCTGGGGATATACTTTCCGTCCCGTGGGGATGTAGCTCAGCTGGGAGAGCACCGCGTTCGCATCGCGGGGGTCAGGGGTTCGAGTCCCCTCATCTCCACCA
>DATKBB010000108.1:0-17706 GCA_035514295.1 Candidatus Limnocylindria bacterium
ACACGCGCAGCCAGCCCGCAGATGTGCGGCGCGGCAAAGCTGTTGCCTGTGGCAACCGTCGTACTGCCATCCTTCCAGGCGATGGGCACGTCCACGCCCCAGGCTCCCCACTCGACGGGCGGCGCGGGGTTGTAGAAGAAGCGTTCCGGGTCGGGGATGTCGTGAGCGGCCACCGACAGCACCGACGAGAACGTCGATGGGTAACTGAGTCCGGGCACGTTGTTGACGGCACTCACCAGCGCCACGTTGCGGAAGTAGGCCTGGTCCACGATTTCGTGGAAGAACGGGAAGAGCCGCTCGCTCTTGGAGGAGAGGCTGAGGTTCATGGCCTGGGCACCGCGCTCGACGGCCCACTCCAGCCCAGCCAGGAAGGCGGCGCCCTTGCCGCGCAGGTCGGTGCCCAGCACGCGCACCGAGACGATCTCGACCTCCGGCGCGAGGCCCACCACTATGCCGGCGCAGGCCGTGCCATGGCCGAACAGGTCCACCGGCTCGTCGGGCACGACGTGCGCCTCTTCGTCGCGGATCTCGACCGTGACGCTCTCCACCAGCCGGCCGCGTACCTGCGGATGGCTGCCCTCGACGCCGCTGTCCAGGATGGCGACCGTCACGCCGGCACCCGTGGAGCCGCCCCAGGCCCACTCGCGGTCCAGCTGGCCCAGCGCCGCCGCCCGTAGGAGACCATCGCGCGACTCGGCGCGAAAGGGCTCACTCCAGGCCGGTAGGTCGAGGTCGGGCATCCTCGCGCTAGACGGCGCGACGCCCGCGGCCGGCGTGCTCGGCGAGCACCTCCAGGATGTCGGCCACCAGGCGCTGCTCGCGGTCGCTCAGCTCGCGCAACCGGGCGACGTTGTCCACCACGCGCCAGAAGGGCAGCTCCTGATCGCGGTCGAGCTCGTTCGTGGCGGCCGACACGAGGGCCTCCAGCTCGTCATCGGGCAACTCCTCGTCGGCCAGCCGGCGCAGAACGGCGCTCAGGAGTTGCCCCGTGTCGCGCTGCACGCGGGCGACGCGGATCGCCGCCGCGGCCTGGCGCGCGAAGACGGCCAGCAGTTCCATGTCGCGCAGCGAGAACGTGGGCGAGGTGTGCTTGTCGAGCACCTGCAGCACGCCCACGGCGTGGTCCTCGTCGACCAGCGGCACGGCCGCGATCGAGCGCGGCACGTAGCCGGTGCGCTCGGCCGTCGCCCGATCGAAGCGAGGATCGCTGAGCACGTCCGACAGGGCCAGCGGCTGGCCGGTCGAGAAGACGAAGCCCACGATGCCGCGCGAAGGCGGCACGGAAAGACCGATTGCACCCGCGCCCTGCACGCCGGCGGCCACCCGGAACTCCAACCGGTCGGGGTCGCGCTCGAACAGGGCGATCGAGGAGGCCTCCGCCTCGAAGAGCGTGACGGTCGCCTCGACGATGGTCTGCAGCAGGGCCTGCTCGGCGTCAGTCTCCAGACGCCGGGCAGCAGCCGACCGCCGCGCTACCAGGCGGAGTGCCCGGAGCGCGGCGGTCTGGTCTTGGTCTGCCATTCCGCGCGTCGCGGAAGGTCAGTTAGCTGCGGCGGACTGCGTGGCCCTCGGTGTCCTCTTCGTCGCCGCTCTCGCGCAGCTTGAAGGCGCCGTGGCCCTCGACGTCGTCCTCACCGGTCGAATCGCCGGCTGCCCGCGTGCGGTAGACCGACTCTCCGGGGCCCGGACGGTCGTTGATACCCATTGATAACCTCCCTTTCATGAACCATATTCTGCTGGTCCCCGTTCAGGTTACGGTGGACCCGCAAGGGGCGGGAAGCGGACTGGCGACATCTTCGCTGTCCGCTGTACGACAGGCCCGCTGTCAAAGTGGCGGCATGGCCGGCCGCTGAATCATCGTTCGGCCCGCCGTGCGAGCTCGTCCACGTTGGTGATGACCAGGCTGTCGCGGTCGATGCGCACCAGCCCGTCGTCGACCAGGCCGCTGAGCAGCTTGTTCACGCTCTGGCGGGTCCCGCCGATCATGGCCGCCAGGTCGGACTGGGTGAAGGGCCAGTCCAGCGTGACCTCGCCGCTGGCCCTGGGCACGGACTCGCGCGCCAGGCGGGTGAGGCGCATCGCCAGTCGGCCGGCCAGATCCAGGAAGTGCAGCTCCTCGACGTGGCCGGTCAGGCGACGCAGCTCGCGCACGAGCCCGGTGAGCAGCGCGTTGCGCAGGCCCACATCGCGATCGAGCAGGTCGTAGAAGGCGCTTCGTGGCAGGACCAGCGTCTCGGAAGGCTCCAGGGCCGCAGCCGTGGCCGAGCGGGGCGCCCCGTCGAGGAGCGAGAGCTCGCCGAAGAAGTCGCCCGGCCGCAGCGTGGCGATGATCGCCTCCTCACCCTCTGCCGAGGGCAGCAGGATCTTGATCGCGCCGCTGGCCACGACATGCAGCGAGTCACCCGGATCGCCCTGGTGGAAAATGACCTCGTTGCGTCGAAAACGGCGCCGGCGCATGCCCTGTGCGACGGCGGACAGCGCCTTTTCGTCTGCATGCTCGAAGAGCGGGCAGCGCGCCAGGGCCTCGATCGCGAACGAACCGTCCAAGCTTCTTCCTCAGGCTCCCCCAGTGCTGGCGCCACGATGGAGGTCCAGGAGCCGATAAGTCAAGCCGGGGCCAGCGCTGACGAGCTCCTCGAACGGCTCGCGCTCCAGGGCGAGAAGGGTCCCGTCAGTGAGGGCGGTGACCGTTGCCGTGCGAGGTACACCGGACAGCAGGCCGATCTCGCCGAAGAACTCCCGCTCGGCCATCGTGCGCAGCACGCGTTCCGGCTCGCCATCGCCTGCCCGCTCACCTTCGCCGGCCCGCTGGCTGACCTGCACGCGACCCTCGACGATGACGTAGAAGCGATCTGCCTCGTCGCCCTGGCGGATGATCACCTCGCCGGGGCGCATGGGCAGCACCTGGGCGGCGCGCATGGCACCTTCCAGCCGCGCCGGCGGCAGGCCGGCGAAGAGCGGCACCTGGGCCAGCAGCCGGCTCTGCTCCGGGATGGGCGGCTCCTGCAGCGCATGGCGGCCCAGCAGCAGCACGGTCAGCACGCCGGCCACGACCATGGCCACGCCGGCAGCCATCAGCGTCGGGGCAGGCTGGACGGCGCCCACCACGGGCAGCACGAACGAGCCGGCCGCGTAGGCCAGCACCGAGGCGGTCTCCATCAGGCCCAGCGTGCGGCCCCGTACGGCGTCCGGCACCAGCCGCTGGAACAGCGTCGTGCCCACGATCTCCACCAGCAATGCGCCGGCCGAAGCAACGGCCATCGCCGCCAGGGCCAGCGGAAAGCTGTCGATCGAACCGAGCAGCGCTACGCCTGCCCCGACCACCAGCGCGCCGCCCACCAGCGGCGGGCCCAGGCGCCGGCGCAGGACGAGGACGCCGGCAGCCAGCGCTCCCGCCACGCCCCCCACGCCGATGGCCGAGTTGAGCAGGCCCGTGCCGGCCTCGCCCGCGTCGAAGACGTCCACGGCCAGGATGACCGTCATCACGCCCAGACCTCCGAAGACGAAGCCGCCCACCACATTCATCAGGCCCAGCGCCAGCAGCGGCCGGCGGATAGGCGCCAGCGTGGCGCGCAGGCCGGCCGGCGGTGACGCCGCCGGGTTGCCAGCCGACTCGTCCGGCTCGGCCGACGGGCGCTGGGCCGAAGGCAGGCCGAGAAGCACGAAGGCGACGACGGCGAAAGTCAGCGCGTTGAGCAGGAAGGCGGCCAGCAGGCCGCCGGCCGCCAGCAGCACCGCGCCGATGGCAGGGCCCACGAAGAACGCCAGGTTGTCGAGGCTCGACCAGGCGCTATTGGCCGGGCCCAGCTCCGACTCGTCGCGCACGAGGGTGGGCAGGTAAGCGCCGATGGCCGGCGAGAAGAAGGCCGAGAAGCAGGTGGCCACGATGGCCAGCCCGGCGATGACCAGCACGGGCGCTTCCAGCAGCACGGCCGCCGCGATGAGCAGCATGAGCACGCCGCGCGCGACGTCCGTCACGATCAGGATCCGCCGTCGGTCGAAGCGATCGGCGGCAATGCCCGCGGGTACCGACAACAGGACGTAGGGCAGCACGCGGGCGGCGCCGATAACGCCCAGGGCCAGGGCGTCATTGGCTTCGGCGTAGACGACGACCAGCAGCGCAACGAGGTACAGCCAGTCGCCCACCGACGATACGAACTCGCCGAACAGGAGCCGGGCCAGCGCGCCGTTGCGCAGCACGCGCCGGTAGGCACCGATGACTCCCATAGGCCCTCAGTCTCCGGCCGGCCAGGGCGGGCGGCCTGTCGGCCACTTTACAGTGCAGGCGTCGCCTGGAACGTTGACGTGTGTCGCGCGCGGGAGGATGCTGAGGCCACCAGTAACCAGGGAGATCTACAGATGCGACTCAGGAACAGCGACGACGAGCTGCGCGAGCCCGGCCGCACGGGCGAGCCGGCCACGCCCGAGGAGGAGGACACCGAGGGTCACCTCTTCCTGCCCAACGATCCGTCCACGGCGCGCTCACTGGCGCAGGGCCGGTCGGCGGAGCTGGAGCGCGAGATGCGCGAGCGCCAGCGCCAGAAGGAAGCCCGACCCAACCGCCGCTAGCGCGGCCGGAGGAACAGCAAGCGGCCGGCGTCAGCCGGCCGCTTCGTGATTCTCGGCGGGTGGCGGAGCGGTCTCTGTCGCCGCCGCTTCCTGGGCCTGCTTATGGCGTAGCTCCCCGGCCATTTCCTTGGAGCGCGCCGCCACGCGCACGCCAACGCGCTCGGTGGCCTCCGCCGCCCGGTGGGCGATGGGGCCGGCGCGCTCGCCGGCCACGGCGGCCAGCTCGGCCGCCTTGGCAGCCACCTCGCGCAGCACGGGACCGGCCTGCGTGGCCAGCGAGTCGATCATCGTCTGCAGCTGCTGGAGCATGTCACGCGACTGGCTGGCGCCGGTCGCGCCGGCATCGCCGCCGACGCCGGCCGCGCCGGCCGAGTCCGAGGCGTAAGCCGTCTCTGCCGCGCCCGGGGGAGCGTGCTGCTCGTGCTCGGGCGCTGCGTGGGTGGGGTTTGGGCTGTCGTCGAGATCGGGGCCAGCCGGCTGGCCCGTGCGGGTTTGCTCGTCCATGCACCCATTCTAGTGCCGGAAGTGGCGCACCCCCGTGAACAGCATCGCCGCGCCGGCCTTGTCGGCCGCCGCGATCACCTCGGCGTCGCGCTGCGAGCCGCCGGGCTGGATAAAGGCCGTCACGCTGGCCTCGGCGCAGACCTCCAGCGCGTCGGCAAAGGGGTAAAACGCGTCCGAGGCACAAACGGCTCCCGCCGCTCGCTCCGGGCCTGCCTTGGCGACGGCCAGCCGGGCGCTGTCCACGCGGCTCATCTGCCCCGCGCCCACGCCCACCAGAGCTGCCTCGCGGGCGAGCACGATGGCATTCGACTTGACGTGGCGGCACACGCGCCAGGCGAAGTTGAGCGCGCTGCGCTCGCTGGCCGTGGGCGGGCGCTGCGTGACCACCTTCCACGAGCCGGGCGGATCGGGCGCCACATCGGCATCGCTGAGCAGCAGCGCGCCGCCGGCGCTGCGCAGCTCAAAGCCGGGCGCCGGACCATCGGCCAGGCCGGGATCGAGCAGCACGCGCAGGTTCGGCTTGCGGACCAGGATCTCGAGCGCCTCCTTTTCGCAGGCCGGCAGCACGAGCACCTCCAGGAAAGTCTCCGTCAGGCGGCGGGCCAGCTCGACGTCGGGCGCGGAGGAGAGCGCCACCACGCCGCCGAAGGCGCTCACGGGATCGCCGGCCAGGGCCTGCTCCCAGGCGGCCAGCGGGTTGTCGGCCTGGGCCGCGCCGCAGGGATTGGCGTGCTTGACGATGACGCAGGCCGGGTGGCGCAGGTCGCGCAGCAGCGAAGCCGCGGCGGACGCGTCGAGGATGTTGTTGTAGCTGAGCGGCTTGCCCTGCAGCAGCACCGCTCCGTCGCCGAACGACCCCGCTGCCAGCCGGGTGCCGGCCACGGCGTACAGGGCAGCGGCCTGCTGGGGGTTCTCGCCGTACCGCAGGCCCTGCAGGCGGCGCAGGCGCAGGTTCAGCGTCGCGGGCAGCCCGTCGTCGGCCGCCCCGTTGCCGGCGGCGGGCCACCAGCGCGCGGCGAGCCGCTCGGCGATGTGCGTGTCGTAGGTGGCCGTCATGCGGAAGGCCGCGGCAGCCAGCTCCCGGCGCAGCTCCTCGCTCAGGCGCCGGCCGCCGGCCAGCTCGGCCAGCACGGCGTCGTACTGGGCGGGCTCGGTCACGACGGCCACGTTGGCCTGATTCTTGGCCGCCGCGCGCACCAGCGTCGGCCCGCCGATGTCGATCTGCTCGATCAGCTCTTCGAGCGGGGTGTCCGAGCGCGCTGCCGCCTGAGCGAATGGATAGAGGTTGACCACGACCAGCTCGAAGGGCTCGATGGCGGCAGCGGCCAGCTGCGCGCGGTGCTCGTCACGGCGCAGATCGGCTAGCACGCCGCCCGCGACACGTGGATGCAGTGTCTTGACCCGCCCATCGAGCATCTCGGGGAAACCCGTCACCTGGGCCACGTCGATCACCGGCAGTCCCTCGGCACGCAGCGCCCGAGCGGTGCCCCCCGTTGAGACCAGCTCTAAGCCCAGGCGGTCCAGCCCGCGTCCGAAGTCGGCCAGGCCGGCCTTGTCGGAGACCGAGATGAGGGCTCGACGCGGCCGGCGGACGTCCGCGGCGCGGGCCTCGTCGATCTCCACCCGTCCGTCGGCCAGCTTCAGGGCACCGGCCATGGCGAGCGAGACGCAGCGCGGCAGGAGGCGGTGCTCTACGGCGTGCAGGCGGGCCAGCAGGCTCTGCTCGTCATCCGTGGGCAGGATCGCTATCGCCTCCTGGGCCACGATGGGGCCGGCGTCGAGCGAGGCATCGACCAGGTGTACGGTCACGCCGGTCACCCGGGCGCCGCCGCGCAGGGCGTCGGCGATGGGCCGCGCTCCGGGGTAGGCCGGCAGCAGGCTGGGATGGACGTTCAGGATGCGTCCGGCAAAGGCCTCCAGCACCTGCGGCCCGAGCAGGCGCATGAAGCCAGCCAGCACGAGCCAGTCGGCTGCCGCCACGTGCAGCGCGCGGGCCAGCGCGCGGTCCCAGGCGGCTCGGTCGGGTTGGGCGTCCGAGGCCACCAGCGCCGTGGGTATGCCCTCGTCCACGGCGAAGGCCAGGGCGGCGCAGGGCCGGTCGGCCACGACCAGGCTGATCGAGCCGCCCAGCAGGCCGCGCTGCTCCTGGCGGCGCAGCGCGCGCAGGTTGGTGCCCTCGCCCGAGACGGCCACGGCGATGCGCCCGCTCACGTCACCTCGACGTAGCGCGGTCCGCCGGGCTCTTCCAGGGCAACGATCTCGCCCACCGGCCAGGCCTCGATGTCGCGCGCCGCGAGCAGCTGCGTGGCCCGCCCGACGGCGGCAGGCTCCAGCACGAGGCTCATGCCCACGCCGCAGTTGAACGTCGCGCGCAGCTCGGCCTGCTCCAGCCCGCCCAGCCGGGCCAGCAGCGCGAAGATGACCGGCTGCGGCCAGCTGCCGGCGTGCAGGCGGACGCCCAGGCCGGCGGGAACGCCGCGGGGCAGGTTGGCGGCCAGGCCGCCGCCCGTCACGTGCTGGATGGCACCCAGGCGCAGGCTCCTGTCGAGCAGGTCCCCGCGCACGGCCAGCACGGCCGGCGCGTAGAGCCGCGTCGGCTCGAGCAGCGCGTCGCCCAGGCGGGCCTCGCTCCACCACTCGTCCGGCTCCAGGCCGTGCTCGGCGAGAACCTCCGAGTAGGGCCGGCGCAGCTCCAGGCCGTGCCGTGCAATGAGCGCCCTGACCAGCGAGAAGCCGTTGGCGTGCAGGCCGCTGCTGGCCAGGCCCAGGACGACGTCGCCTGCCCGGCAAGCCGACCCGTCGAGCAGCAGCTCACGCTCCACGAGGCCGATGCAGAAGCCGGCCAGGTCGAACGAGTCGGGCTCCATCACGCCCGGGTGCTCGGCCGTCTCGCCACCCACGAGTGCGCAGCCCACCCGCTCGCAGGCGGCGGCAATGCCGCCCACGATGGCGGCCACGCGCTCCGGCTCGAGCCGGCCCAGCGCAACGTAGTCCAGGAAGAAGGTGGGCTGCGCGCCGTGGCAGACGACGTCGTCGGCGCACATCGCCACCAGGTCCTGGCCGATGGTGTCGTGCCGCTCAAGCGCACGGGCGATCTCGGTCTTGGTGCCCACACCGTCCGTCGCGCTGACCAGCACCGGCTGGCGATAGCCGGCGGGCAACGCCAGCACCGCTCCGAAGGCCCCGATACCACCGAGCAGGTCGTGCTCCGACGCGCGCAGGCGGCTGCGCAGCAGGTCGACCGCGATCTCGCCGGCTGTCACGTCGACCCCGGCTGCGGCATAGGCCCGTCGCTCCACGCTCAGCTCGCGGCCCCCACCGGCTGCTCCTCGAGCAGGAACTTGCGGTTGCCCGCGTCGTAGGGCACGGGCACCGGGTAGTGCCCGTCGAAGCAGGCGAAGCAGAAGCGCTCGCGCGGCAGGTCGATGGCCTGCAGCACACCGGCGATCGAGAGGTAGGCCAGCGAATCGGCCCCGGTGAATTCGCGGATCTGCTCCGGCGAGCGGCTGGCCGCGATGAGCTCGGTCTCGATCTGCGTGTCGATGCCGTAGAAGCAGGGGTGGAAGATGGGCGGGGCGCTGATGCGCAGGTGCACCTCGCGCGCGCCGGCCCGGCGCAGCAGCTCGACGATGCGGCGGGTGGTCGTGCCGCGCACGATGGAATCGTCGACGACCACCAGCCGCCGGCCGCGCACCTGCTCGCGCAGGGCGCTGAGCTTGACGGTCACGCCGCGCTGGCGCAGGCCGTCGCTGGGCTGGATGAACGTCCGGCCGGCGTAACGGTTGCGGACCATGCCCTCGCGGTAGGGCACGCCGCTAGCCTCGGCGTAGCCCGCAGCGGCCGGCGCGCCGGTGTCGGGCACGGGCATGACCAGGTCCGCCTGCGCTGGCGCCTCGCGGGCCAGGACCTCGCCCATGCGCCGCCGCACCTCGTACAGGTTGCGGCCCAGCATGTACGAGTCGGGACGGGCGAAGTAGATCAGCTCGAAGACGCACAGCTGCTCGCGGCCCTCAGCGAAGCGCACTGAGCGCGGGCCGCCGGGATCGCCCAGCACGACCATCTCGCCCGGCTCGACGTCGCGCACGTATTCGGCGCCCAGTGCGTCGAGGCCGCTCGTCTCGGAAGCGAGGCACCAGGCCGGGCCGCCGTCCGTCTCGAAGCGGCCCAGGACCAGCGGCCGGAAGCCGTACGGATCGCGCACGCCGATGACTCGCTGCTCGTCCAGCACGACCAGCGAGTAGGCGCCCTGCACGCGCGGTAGCAGGCCGAGCAGCGCCTCGACGAGGTCGCCGCCCTCCTCTGCCGCCAGCAGGGCCGTGAGCAGCTCAGTGTCGGTCGTGCCCACCAGCCGTGCCCGGCCGCCGGGTAGCTCGTCGAGTAGCGCGCGGGTGTTGACCAGGTTGCCGTTGTGGCCCACCGCCACGTTGCGCAGCGGGCCGAGGCGGAACTGCGGCTGGCTGTTCTCCCAGATGGTCGAGCCGGTGGTCGAGTAGCGGCAGTGCGCGATGGCCAGCCCGCCGCGCAGCGACTGGAGACGGCGCTCGTCGAGCACCTGGTCGACCAGGCCCAGGTCCTTGTAGACCATCACGCCCGCGCCGTCGCTGACCGCCAGCCCGGCCGACTCCTGCCCGCGGTGCTGGAGGGCGAAGATGCCCAGCGCCGCCAGCCTGGCCGCGTCTGCGCCGGGGGCCTGCACGCCCATCACACCGCACATCGCTAGGAGGCCTCGCCAAGGGCGCGTGGCAGCGCCCCGCGCCAGGCCCGCTCCAGCTCGGCGAGCGGCTCATCCATCTCGTCGGCCACGCCCGCGCCGCGCTCCTCCGCCGCGCCTGTGGCGCCCACGCCGACCAGCCGCATGCGCAACCGATCGGCCGCCACGCTGCCCAGCCGGCGGCAGGGTACGCGCAGGCCGGCCGCCAGCCGGGCCAGGTCGGGCCAGCGCTCGGCAGGCAGGCTGACCACTACCCGACCGGGGCTCTCACCGAAGAGCACGACCGCCGGGGGCAACGCGACGGGCACGACGAGGTCGGCGCCCAAGCCGCTCCACAGGGCGCACTCGGCTATGGCCACGGCCAATCCTCCGCCTGCCACGTCCTGCGCCGAGCTCAGCAAGCGTTCCGCGGAAGCCCTCCGAAGCAGGCGGCCCAGGGCAACTTCGCGGGCCAGGTCGAGCAGTGGCGGCCCGTCCTCCGGCGCGGCGCCGGCCAGCGCCTCGTACTGCGAGCCGCTCAGGCCGGGGCCTGCTTCGCCGAGCAGCGCCACGACGTCGCCCTCGTTGCGGAAATAGGGACCCACGAGCAGCGCTATGTCGTCCAACACTCCGACCACGCCGATCTGGGCGGTCGGCGCGATCCTTGCCCCAACGGACTCGTTGTACAGGCTGACGTTGCCGCCGGTGACCGGCAGGCCCAGTGCGGTCGCCGCCTCGGCCAGGCCGCGCACCGATTCGGACAGCTGCCAGAAGGCCTCGGGCACGCCCGGATCGCCGAAGTTGAGGCAGTTGGTCAGGCCCAGCGGCCGCGCACCGGTCACTGCCACATTGCGCGTGCACTCGGCCACGGCCATCGCCGCCGCCAGCCGGGGATCGTGGAGCGCCAGGCCGGGCAGCGAATCGGTGGCCATCACCAGCGCGCGCGGCGTGCCCTTGAGGCGCAGGACAGCGGCACCGCGCGCGCCGCCCGCGACCGTGTCCGTGCCGACGGTCTCGTCGTACTGCGCTGTGACCCACGCGCGGCTGCCCAGGTTGGCCATGCCCAGCAGCGCTTGCAGCACGGCGCCCGGATCCATGCCCCGTTCGGGCAGGCCGTCGTGGGCCAGGGCCGGGACACCCGGCGCAGGCGCCGGCCGGCTGCGTACCGGCGGGTGGCCGACACGCTCCAGTACGACGGCCTCGCTGGCCAGCGCGCGCGCCGGCACGCGGGCCAGCTCGCGGCCGTCCTCGACGACCACCACGTCGCCGTCGGGGGCGACGGTGCCCACCACTGCCGCCGGCAATCCCCAGCGGGCGCAGACGGCCAGCACCTCGTCCAGGCGCTCTGGCGTGACCACGGCCAGCATGCGCTCCTGGGACTCGCTGATCATCACCTCGAAGGGCTCCATGCCCTCTTCTCGACGCGGTACGGCGGCGAGGTCGACACGCATGCCGCTGCCGCCCTTGTCAGCCATCTCGGCGGCGGCGCAGGTCAACCCGGCCGCGCCCAGGTCCTGCAAGCCGACCAGCAGGCCGCGCTCGATCAGCTCGAGGCTGGCCTCGATGAGCAACTTGCCGGCGAACGGGTCGCCGATCTGGACGCTGGGGCGCATCTGTGCCGAGCCCTCGTCGAAGCTGGCGCTGGCCAGCACCGACGCGCCGCCGATGCCGTCACGGCCGGTGGGCGAGCCATAGAGCACGGCGAGGTTGCCGGCGCCGGTCGCCGCGGCGCTAGCGATACGGCCCTCATCGACCAACCCCACGCACATCACGTTGACCAGCGGGTTGTCGGCGTACGAGGGGTGGAAGGCCAGCTCGCCGCCGACGGTGGGGACTCCCACGCAGTTGCCGTAGCCGCCGACGCCGCGGACCACGCCGCGCACCAGAGCGCGTGTTCGGGCCTTGGCCGGGTCGCCGAACTTGAGCGCGTCGAGCAGCGCGACGGGGCGCGCACCCATGGCCACGATGTCGCGCAGGATGCCGCCCACGCCGGTCGCCGCGCCCTGGTAGGGCTCGACCGCGCTGGGGTGATTGTGCGACTCGATCTTGAAGCAGGCGGCCAGCCCGCCCCCGATGCGCACCGCGCCGGCGTTCTCGCCCGGGCCGGCCAGCACGTCCGGCCCACTGCTGGGCAGCTGGCGGAGCAGTGACCTGGAGCTCTTGTACGAGCAGTGCTCGCTCCACATCACGCTGAACATGGCCAGCTCGAGGTCGTTGGGCCGGCGGCCAAGGCGCGTCTGGATTGCCTCCAGCTCGTCATCGGTCAGCCCCAGGCGGCGGTGGAGCGGCTGCTCCACGCTGGGCGGCGGTGGGCTGGCCACGACCGTCACCCGACCAGCGCCTCGTGCCACGCGGCGCTTTCGACCAGCGAGCGCAGCAGCAGCATGCCGTCGTCCGAGCCCAGGATCTGTTCGGAGGCCCGCTCGGGGTGGGGCATGAGCCCGCAGACCCGTCCGCCGTCATCCACCACGCCCGCGATGTCGCGCAGGGAGCCGTTGGGGTTGCCTTCCGGCGGCGCGTAGCGGAAGAGCACCTGGCCGGCCGCCTCGAGCGCGTCGAGCTGCACGTCGGGCAGGTAGTAGGAGCCCTCTCCGTGGGCGATCGGCAGCCGCAGCGTGGTCCCCTCCGGCACGCCGCGCGTGAAGGGCGTGTCGCGCCGTTCGACCGACAGCCGCACCCAGCCGTGCTCGAAGCGCAGCGTGGTGTTGCGGCGTAGGACGCCGGGCAGCAGGCCGGCCTCGGTCAGCACCTGGAAGCCGTTGCAGATGCCCAGCACGAGGCCGCCTCGCGCGGCGTGCTCGCGTACGACGCCCATGATCGGGCTGAAGCGGGCGATGGCGCCGGCGCGCAGATAGTCGCCGTGGGCGAAGCCGCCGGGCAGGATGACCGCCTCGGCGCCGTGCAGGTCCGGCTCGGCGTGCCACAGCAACTGGGCATCCGCACCGGCCAGGCGCGCGGCGTGAAGCGCGTCACGATCGCAGTTCGAGCCGGGGAAGACGACCACGCCGACCCTCACGGGCCGGCCTCCAACCGCTCGATGTGCCAGCGCTCGACGAGCGGATTGGCCAGCAGCTCGGCAGCCAGGCGCTCGACCAGCGCGCGCGCATGTGCCTCTTCGGTGGCCTCCACGTTCAGCTCCACCCGCCGGCCGACCCGCACGTCGTGCACGCTGTCCGCACCCAGCTGGGGCAGCGCGGCCTCCACCGCCCGGCCCTGCGGGTCGAGGATGCCGTCACGCGGCATGACCGACACGCCGAAGCGGAAGCGGGCCATCAACCCTCCCCCGCCAGCCGGTCGTGGGCCAGGTAGTCGTCGAAGCTGCCGCCGGTGATGCGCTCGAAGGCCTCCACGTAGCGCCGGCGGGTGCCCTCCACCACCTCGGCCGGCAGCTCAGGGCCGGGCGGGGCCTTGTCCCACGTCTGCGTCTCCAGCCAGTCGCGCACGAACTGCTTGTCGAAGGAGGCCTGCGCGCGCCCGGGCGCGTAGTCGGCGGCATCCCAGAAGCGGCTGGAATCGGGCGTCAGCACCTCGTCGATGAGCAGCAGGCCGGCGTCGCCGTCGCCTTCGGTCAGTCCGAACTCGAACTTGGTGTCGGCCACGATGATGCCCGCCCCTTCCGCCCTGACGGCGGCGAAGCGGTACAGCGCCAAGGCCAGCTCGCGCGCCTGCTCGGCCAGCGGTGCTCCGACCAGGGCGACCATCTCGTCGAAGGTGATGTTCTGGTCGTGGCCCTCGTCGGCCTTCGTGGAGGGCGTGAAGATCGGCTCGGGCAGGCGCTCGCTCTCGCGCAGGCCCTGTGGCAGCGGGATGCCGCACACGGCACCGCTGCGGCCGTAGTCCTTCCAGCCGCTGCCCGAGAGATAGCCGCGCACGATCAGCTCGACGGGCAGCACCCTCGCGCGCCGGCAGAGCATCGAGCGGCCGCGCAGCTCCCCGGCCGCCTCGGCGAAGGTCGCCGGCAGCTCCGTCACGTCGGTCGAAAGCAGGTGGTTGGGCATGATGCCGGCCGCCTGCGTCTCGCGGAACCAGTAGCGGGCCAGGCCGGTGAGCACGCGCCCCTTGTCGTGAATGAGTGTGGGCAGTACCACGTCGAAGGCACTGATCCGGTCCGACGCCACGAGCAGCAGCCGGTCCTCGCCGACGGCGTACAGGTCGCGCACCTTGCCCGACCGCACGAAACCGGGCACGAGCTCACCTACGGGCATGGGCGGGATCCTCCAGTGCAGTCAGGCGACCGATGAGTTCATCGACATGGCGCAACGCCAGGCTCTCGTCGAAGCAGGCGGCCAGCGCTTCGGGCGGGAGCACGGCGGTCACGTCCGGATCGGCCTCGACCAGCTCCCGTAGCGGCCGGCGCTCGTCCGCCGCGCGCAGCGCGGCACGCTGGACGATGGCGTAGGCGTCCTGGCGCGCCAGTCCGCCGGTCTCGACCAGGGCGCTGAGCAGGCGGCTGCTGGCGAACAGTCCCAGCCCGCGCTCGAGGTTCTCGCGCATTCGTTCCGGGCGCACCAGCAAGCCCTCCACGACGGTGCGCAGCTTGACCAGCATGTAGTGCAGCAGCGTCGTGGCGCCGGGCAGCGCGACGCGCTCCACGGACGAGTGGCTGATGTCGCGCTCGTGCCACAACGCCTGGTCCTCCAGGCCGGCCAGGGCGTAGCCGCGCAGCAGCCGGGCCAGGCCGCTGATCCGCTCCGAGATGATCGGATTGCGCTTGTGGGGCATCGCGCTGGAGCCCGTCTGCCCGGCGCGGAAAGGTTCCTGGAGCTCGCCAATCTCCGTGTGCTGGAGGTTCCGGATCTCCGTGGCGAAACGCTCCAGCGAGCCGCCCGTGACGGCGATGGCGGCCAGGAAGGCTGCGTGCCGGTCTCGCTGCACGATCTGCGTGCTGAGCGCGTCCGCGGCCAGGCCCAGCTCGGCCATCACCTCCGCCTCGATGGCAGGTCCCAGCTGGCTGTAGGTGCCTACCGACCCGCTCAGCTTGCCCGTGGCCAGGTCATCGGCCGCGGCGCGCAAGCGGCGCCGGTCGCGGTCCAGCTCGAAGGCCCACGAGGCGAACTTGAGGCCCAGCGTGATGGGCTCGGCGTGGACGGAGTGAGTGCGGCCGATCATCACCGTCCGGGCATGCTCGCGCGCGCGGGCGGCGAGCAGGGCGACCAAGAGGTCCAGCTCAGTCATCACAACATCCGCCGCGGCACGGCATTGCAGCGCGAGCCCGGTGTCCACGACGTCGCTGCTGGTCAGCCCGAAGTGGATATGACGGCCCTCCTCGCCGACCGTCTCGGCCAGCTGGCTGACGAAGGCCACCACGTCGTGCTCGGTCGTCTTCTCCAGCTCGGCGATCCGCTCGACGTCGACCCGTGCGCGCTCCTCGATGGCGGCCAGCGCCTGCGCCGGCACGGCGCCCCGCCTGACCAGCGCGCGCAGTGCCGCCAGCTCGACGCGAAGCATCTGCTCGAAGCGCGCCTGGTCGCTCCAGACCTGGGCCATCTCGGGCAGCGTGTAGCGGGCGATCACGCCGTTCCCCTGGCGGCCGGCGCCGCCGCCACCTCGCGCGGCAGGCGCATGCCGATGTCGGTGCGCACCTGTCGCCCCTTGAACTGGATCTCCTCGGCTGCCCGCCAGGCCGCCTCGGCTGCCAACCTGACGTCCGGCCCGCGGCCGACAACGCTCAGCACCCGGCCGCCGGCGGTCGCGTAGCCACCCAGTCGCCGTCGCCTGAGGCCCCCGCCAAAGACCAGCCCACCCTCCTGGCGGGCTTCGTCGATGCCCCTCACCCGGTCGCCGGCGCGAGGCGCATCAGGATAACCCCGGCTGGCCAGCGTTAGGGCCACGGTGGCCTCGTCGCGCGCGGGCACCAGCTCGTCCTCGACGCCGAACTTGGCGGCGACGTCGCGCAGCTGGCCGCGGGCGGCGGCCAGCAGCAGCGGAGCGAGCGGCACGGCGAGGCGGGGCAGGATGGCCTGCGCCTCCGGGTCGCCAAGGCGCACGTTGAACTCGAGCAGGCGCGGGCCTTCGCCGGTCAGCATCAGCCCGGCGAAGAGAGCCCCGCGGAAAGGCGCGCCGCGGGCGGCCATGGCGGCCATGACCGGCACGTGCACGGCGCGGCCAATCTGGCGCAACTCGTCCGGGCCCAGCTCGGGGACGGGCGAGTAGGCGCCCATGCCACCGGTGTTCGGCCCCTCGTCGTCGTCGAGCAGGCGCTTGTGGTCGCGGGCAGCGGGCAGCAGCAGGCAGTCGCGACCATCGCACAGTGCGATGACGCTCGCCTCGCTACCCTCGAGCATGCGCTCCACCACGACGCGCCCGCCGGCCGCCCCGAAGCGCCGCTCCAGCAGCGCGGCGCGGATGGCCGCCTCGGCCTCCTCTGCCGTGTGGCAGATGACGACGCCCTTGCCGGAGGCCAGGCCGTCGGCCTTGACGACCAGCGGCGGGCCGAGCCGGCGGGCGTAGGAAACGGCACTGATTGGATCGCCGAAAGCCTCGCCCTGGGCCATGCGCACGCCCGCTTTGCGGCACAGCTCGCGACAGAAGGCCTTGCTGCCCTCCAGGCGGGCCGCCAGCCCGCTCGGCCCGAAGCAGGGAATGCCCGCCTGGCTCAGGACGTCGGACAGGCCCGCCACGAGCGGCGCTTCGGGGCCTACGACGGTCAGCGCGACCCTCTCGGCCAGGCACAGCTCCTTGAGTCGGGCATGGTCGCCGGCGGGCACATCAGCGCGCACCTCCGCAACGTCCGACATCAACGGGTTGCCCGGGGCCACAATGACCCGCTCGACGCCGGGGTCCTGGGCCAGGCGCCAGGCGAGCGCATGCTCGCGCGCGCCGGAGCCCACCACCAGGACCGTATCGGGAGTCACACGTCCTCCACCGTCCGCTGCCGGCCCGCCAGGGCCAGCTCGGCGGCACCGTCGACGGCCGCTCCCTCGCGGCGCTCGCCCGCGCCGGCCGCCCGGCGCACGAGTGTCTGCGTCCGCTCCGGACCCACGCTGACGACGGCGATGGGCGCCTCGGCTCGGCGCTCGATCTCCTCCACGAAGCGCAGCGCCTCGGCCGGCAGCTCGTCGATCTCGCGCGCCTCACTGAGCTCGGCTTGCCAGCCGGGGAACGTCTCGTAGATTGGCTGGGCGCGCTCGAGTTGTGAGAGCGAAAGCGGCCAGTCCTCGACCAGCCGGCCGTCGACGCGATAGGCCACGCAGGCGCGCACCTCGGCCAGGCCGGCCAGGATGTCCAGCTTGTTGAGCATGATGCTGCTGACGCTGTTGACCCGCACAGCATGCCGCAGGGGCACGAAGTCGAGCCAGCCGCAGCGGCGCTGGCGGCCGGTTGTCGTGCCGTACTCGCGGCCCTTATCGAGCAGGTGCCGGCCGGTGTCGTCCTCCAGCTCGGTCGGGAATGGCCCGGCACCGACGCGTGTCGAGTAGGCCTTCAGCACACCGATGACCTGGTCGATCTGGAGCGGCCCCACTCCCCCGCCGGTGCAGGCCCCGCCGGCCACCGGGTTGCTGCTGGTCACGTAGGGGTACGTGCCGTGGTCCAAGTCGAGCAGCGTGCCCTGGGCGCCCTCCAGCAGGACGTGCCTGCCCTCGGCCAGCGCCTGCTGGACCAGGTTCGTCGTGTCGGCGATGTGCGGACGCAGCCGCTCACCCCACTCGAGCGCGACGCCGTACATCTCGTCGAAGTCGAGTGGCTCGAGGCCGTAGGCGCGCGTCAGAAGCGCGTTCTTCTCGTCGAGCGCGGCGCGCAGCCGGCGGCGCAGCCAGTCGGGCTCGAGCAGGTCGCCCAGGCGGATGCCGCTGCGCCAGGCACGATCGCCGTAGGCCGGCCCGATGCCGCGCCGGGTGGTGCCGATCTGCTCGTCGGCCGCCTGGCCCTCGCGCGCGCCGTCGAGCGCGACGTGGTAGGGCATGATCACGTGCGCGGCGGCACTGACCCGGACGCGGCCGGTC
>DATKBB010000109.1:0-20871 GCA_035514295.1 Candidatus Limnocylindria bacterium
GGAAGGAGGCGATCAGCAGGAAGTTACTGAAGAAGCCGATGTACTTGACGTTGGCCGGGATCCAGCGGATGAGCAGCAGCTCGACATACAGGATGGCGAAGCTGGTCAGGAACAGGCGGACGTCGTTGCGCGCCAGGATGGAAGGTGCGGACCGATCAGCGGTCCCTCGCTGGAACAGACTGTTTCCCTCCAAACTCTTGCTCCACGGCGCATCGTAACCGGCCAGTGAAGTGCAGGTTCGCTGCTCGGCCGGATCTTCTCCTAATGACAGCAGACTGCCCATAGCCGTTTCGTACCGGCTGCGCGCCACTGTCCTGGACTCGGGCCCGTAACTGGCCTTCGGATATGCTCAGCGCTTGCACCACGACCCGACTTCTACCGCGGGGAGCTTAATCCCGGCGGAGCGCGACCCGGCCTCCTTTCGCGACCCCACCGGGTTCGTCTACCGACGCGGCGACCGCCTCTACCGCCAGGTCAACGAGACCTACGCACAGGAGTGGGCGCACTTCCTGGACAGCGGCCTCTATGCGCGGCTGGTGGAGCGGGGCTGGCTGGTCGCCCATACCGAGGTGGACCGGGCACTGGCCTTCGACGATCGGGCGTGGAAGGTGCTCGAGGTCGAGCGCGTACCTTTCGTTTCCTACCCCTACGAGTGGACCTTTGGCCAGCTCAAGGACGCTGCGCTGCTGACCCTCGACGTCCAGGCAGCCGCGATCGAGGCGGGCATGACGCTGAAGGACGCCTCGGCCTACAACGTCCTGTTCGACGGCGCCCGCCCGGTGCTTATCGACGGCCTGTCCTTCGAGCATCGCGCCGAGGACGAGCCATGGGTGGCCTACCGCCAGTTCTGCCAGCACTTCCTGGCGCCGCTGGCGCTCATGGCGCTGCGTGACGTGCGCGCCGGGCTGCTGCTCCGTGACTTCATCGACGGCATCCCGCTGGACCTGGCGGCCGGTCTTCTGCCCGGTTCCAGCCGCCTGCGCCTGGGCCTGGCCGCGCACCTGCACCTGCATGCGCGGGCGCAGCGCGACCACGCCACAGACGGCGCCCGGCCAGACAATCGGGCGGCGAAGCTTTCACGCGGCCGGCTGGAAGCGCTCATCGAAAGCCTGCGCTCGGCCGTCGGCGGGCTGCGCTGGCAGCCGTCCGGCACGGAGTGGAGCGAATACGGCGAGACGACCAGCTACAGCCCGGCGGGTGCGGCCTCCAAGCGCGTCATTGTCGAGCGATTCCTTGGCGCCACGGATGGCGAGTGGGTGTGGGACCTGGGCGCCAATACCGGGTTCTTCAGCCGCCTGGCGGGTGACTCCGGCCGGAAGGTCGTGGCGCTCGACGCCGATCCGGGCGCCGCCGAACGCCACTACCTACATCTGCGCGAGACGCAGACCGCCGGCATTCTGCCGCTGGTCATGGACCTGACCAACCCCAGCCCGTCCCTTGGCTGGGCTCACCGCGAAAGGCGCTCGTTGGTCGAGCGGGCGAACGCCGACGTGCTGATCGCCCTGGCCCTGGTCCACCACGTGGCCATTGGCAACAACGTGCCGCTGCCCCAGCTCAGCGGCTTCCTGGCCGAGCTGGGTCGGCAGCTGATCGTCGAGTTCGTGCCCAAGAGCGATCCGCGCGTGGCAGCCATGTTGGCCAGCCGGCACGACGTCTTTCCGGACTACTCGCTCGACGGGTTGAAGGCGGCCTTCGCCGCCGACTGGCGGCTCGTCGACGAGGAGCCGGTCGAGGACTCGGAGCGCACGCTGCTCCGCTTCCACAGGGCCGATCAGGCGGCCTGACTGACTCCCGGCCGACCGGCCGGGAGCCCTGCGCCATCCTCGTACAGTCTGGCCACCGCATCGACCATGGCCGTCAGCGAGAAACGCGCCAGGGCCTGGTCGTGGCCAGTGCGCGCCAGGGTGTCGGCCAGCGGGTGATCGGTCAGCAGGCGGCCGATGGCCGCGGCCAGGGCCGGCGCGTCACGGGGCGGCACCAGTAGCCCGGTGCGCTCGTGCTCGACCATCTCGGGCACGCCTCCCACCGCCGTCGCGACGACAGGCCGGCGCAGGGCCATGGCCTCCAGGATGGCCAGCCCCTGTGCCTCTCTGTACGACGGCAGCACCGCCACGTCGAGCGCTGCGGTGACGGCCGGCACGTCGTCGCGCAGGCCAGTGAAGACGACTCGTGCGCCCGGCCGCGCCCGGCGCGTGCCCACGCAGCGATCCTCGGCGCACGGCTCGCCCAGCAGACCCAGGCTCTCGGCCTGCGCCTCGAGCGTCGCCCGCACAGTGCCCTCACCAATGATCAGCAGGCGCGCCTTGGGCACTTGCGCCAGTACGTGTGGCCAGGCTTCGAGCAGCGTGCGGTGACCCTTTTCCGGCTCCAGCCGCGCGACGACGCCCACCAGCGGCGTGCCCTCGGCGAAACCGTACTCCTCGGGCAGCGTGCAGCAGGCCTCCTGGTAGGCGTAACGCTCCAGGTCGACGCCGTTGTAGATGAGCTCGATGGGAACGACCGACCGACCTTCCGCCTCCAGCTTGGCCACGATCGCCTTGCTGACGGCGATCAGGCGGTCCATCGACGGCGTCAGGCTGCGCAGGAGTTCGCGATCCGTGCCGCTGCGCACGCGGCTCGAGTGGACCGTGCCGATGACGTACGGACGGGGCAGGGTCAGCTCGGCGAGGGCCAGCGCGGCGCGCGTGCCGATCACCTCGGCGCGGTACATGTGGTTATGGACGATGTGCGGCGGCCGTGACCGGAGCAGCTCGACGACCCTGGCCAGCGCCTCTGTGTCGTCCGGCGTGTCGACCACCTGCACGGCGATCCCCGCCGAACGCAGACGGCGGACGGCGGGACCGTCCGAGAGACTGATCACCTCGACGTCTACGCCTCGCTCGAGCAGCCCTGCGGCCAGGTCCTGGACGTGTACCTGGGCTCCGCCGCCGGCGCCGCTGGCCATGACCTGCACGGCGCGCAGCCGGCCGGCTGGAGCGCGTGCGTCCGCGGCCGGCGCGACATGATCGAGCAACGGGCTGGTGGTCATGCCGCCTGCTCGCGCAGCACGAGCAGGCGCTCGATGGGCTCGTCCTGCGCCCCCCACTCGTACTTGTACGGCTCGTTGCCGCGCATGAAGTCGAAGCGCGTACGTCCGGCCTCGATGCGATCGCGCAGGTACTCGGCGGTGCCGCTGATGCCCGGCGACAGCTCGGCTGCATCCGGGTCCATACCGGCGTTGTAGAGGTAGCAGGTCTGCCCGTCGTCGAAGGCCAGGGCGGCAAAGATCAGCCGCTCACCGCTGCGCACCCGGGCCACGTGCAACTGGCGGCCGGCGCCTTCGGCAAGCTCGAGCTCGGCCAGGCGGCGCACGAAGTGCCGGCTGCGCTCGCCGCCCTCCGTCTCCGGGAAAAGCCCCTCGCTCCCGAACCGTTTCTGGTGCAGGGCGACGAAGCCGTCTATCGCCTCCTGGGACGGTTCAGCGATCTCGACGCTGAGTGGAGCGGCGGCCTGCGCGCGGCGCAGCTTGCGCCGGATTTCGTGGCGCGACTTCTTGCCCAGGCCGGCCAGGTAGTCCTCAAAACTGGAGCCTGTGGACACGATGACCACCGGGCAGACGTCCTCCCGCTCGCGGTGCACCGTCCACTGCTCACGCTCGGCCGTCGCCTGGAACGCCTCTTCCAGGGCGGCCAGCGAGGGGTCGTCCGTGCGCAATCGACGCAAGTCGACAACGTCCCACGGCTGACTTCCGTGGCTGGTGTCGGGCGGACCTGCCAGAGCACCGACGAGTGCGCGGGTGACCGTCGCGAGGTCTTCCGGCGGGCAGAGCAGCGTGGCGTAGTCGGCGTGGTAGCTGGCGCCGAAGAAGACGGCCTTGGCGTCGGGCCGCACTCGCGTGCCGGCCGGCGTGCGGTGGCGCAGCACCGTCGCGGTTCGCTCGTCCTGTGGCTCGTGCTCGTGACGGTGCATCAGCGGCACGATCGCGGTCAGGGCCTCCCCCGCCGATCCTGCGGCCGAGCCGTCGAGGCAGACCATGTACTGATCGTGAGCGGTAGGCCCGTAGGCGTCCCACCAGGCGCGATGGAAGGTCCAGCGCGAGAAAGGCGTGGGACGGGCGGTCCGGCCGACCAGACGGTCCCAGGCGGCGCGCGGGATGTCTTCGAAAACTAACGGCCGACAGCCGGCCTGGCTCGAGCCTTGGCTCATTACCTCCGACGACGGCGCTGAGATGGTGGGCAAGGTACGGGCGGGACTTTCGTGCTCCTGGGCGTTAGCCGCCTGGCGAACAGGCGTGCGCCGAGAATAGCACCGGCCGGCCCATCCCCCCCTCGCTCAGGCGGTAGGGAGGCGCGGAGGGCGGACGTGGCGGTGGATGAGCGGGATACGCAGCAGGTCGAGCAGCACGCGTAGGGCCAGCCTGGGCCTGGGGCGCAGACGCGAACCGCGCTTGTCCGACCAGTGCACGGGCACGATGGCCATGCTGTAACCGCGCCGCGTGGCGAGGTGGATGATCTCAGCGTCGAAGACGATGCTTTTGATGCGCTGGCGAGCGAAGAGATCGTGGGCTGCGGCACGACGGAAGCCCTTGAAGCCGCACTGCGTATCCGGCACGGGGCCAGTGACCCAGAAGGCGGCGACAGCGTGGAACAGGCGGCCCAGCGCGCGCCGATAGAAGGGCTGGCTGCTGCGGCGGTCGCTGCCGTCGGGCTGGATGCGGCTGCCCAGCGCGATGTCGTGCGTGGCCAGTGCGTCGGCCAGCAGGGGCAGCTGATCGGGCGGAGTGGCCATGTCCGCGTCGGCGAAGACGATCAGTTCG
The DNA here is from genome assembly GCA_035514295.1 of Candidatus Limnocylindria bacterium. Taxonomy (GTDB): domain Bacteria; phylum Chloroflexota; class Limnocylindria; order Limnocylindrales; family CSP1-4; genus JALYGJ01. The sequence goes on from DATKBB010000109.1 coordinate 4,796, forward strand.
GACTGCGCCTCGAGCATGCCCGCCTTGACCGCCCAACCTTTGCCCTTGTGCGGCCGGCACAGCAGCCGCAGGGGAACCGCCTCGCCGTCGGTGGCCTCGGGACGGGACTCGATCAGCGCGGCCGTCCCGTCCGTGCTGCCGTCGTCGACGACCAGGACTTCGCAGGGCGGGAGGTCGGTTGCAGGTCGGCCGCCCTCGCGGGCGGGTCCCGGCCTGCGCAGGTAGCCGAAGAGCTCATCCAGCGCCGGCCCGATCCGTTGCTCCTCGTTGTAGGCCGGCAGGATGATCGTCAGGCGCGGTGGCCGTCCAGCTCCGGAAACACTGTAGTCGTCGTACCTATGGGTCACGTGCCGCAGATGCTAATGAGCATCCGTCGGGATTGCGACCCGCGCTGTCGGAGAGCGCAGGGCCCAGCACGCCACAAGCAGCGATAACCCGCCCGCCCACAGCACCGGCAGAGCAAGCGTGGCCGCCAGCGGCACGGTCCAGCGCGCGTCGCGCCGCGCCCCCCAGGCGACGATGAGTGCTGCCACCGGCAAGCGCAGCCAGAGCGGGATGGGCAGCGCCGGCCACTCGTGTGCGTGGCCGGCGTTCTGGGTCAGGATGGCGAACCACTCTGCCCACTGAGCCGGCAGCAGTAGGTAGGTGGCGCCAACGACGATTCCTGTCGCACCCAGCGCGACGAACAGCTGACGCCACTCCCGACGCACGACGAACCAAAGCAGGCCTACCCCGGCGGTGATCTTGGTCAGCAGCACGAATGCCCAGGCGGCCGGGTAACGCATCCCCAGGACTATTGCCACGGCCAGCAGCAGGTGGATGTTGGCGTGGTACAGCTCGTAGGCCACCGGCGGAAAGGCCAGCAGGGCCAGGAAGCTTCCCCGTCCGAGCCACAGCAGGGCACCCACGAGCAGGCCCCACCAGACCAGCGCGAAGGGGAGCCAGGGCAGGACGGTCAGGGGCAGAAAGAGAAGGCCGAGTGCCGGTGAGTAGGCGAAGAAGCCCAGATCGCCAACCTCGCCGCGATAGAGATTGGCGAGATCGACCGACCAGTACGCGTAGGCATCGAAGCCCATGCTGCGCTGGATGGGGGCCAGCACGATCATGATGTAGGCGAGAAAGATGAGACCGCCCAGCACCAGGCCGTGATAGATCGCCCGCCGCCGCCCCGCACCGCCGGACTGCGGACTGCTCCGGAACCCCAGCGCGCGTCCAAGGGTGGACCGTGATCTTGACGTCGCCTGGGCCGCCGTCAGGCCCGTGAACTGACTCACTTCGCGAGGCTAGCAGTGCAGGCAAGTCCCGCGACCTAGCCGCTTCGTACGGCCACCTAGTGCACCAGACCGGCCTGCAGCACGCCGGCGCGGGCTGGCCATAGGTACTTTGGTACCGGTCTTCGCGCAAAGGGGCGTTGCTAGACTGCACCGCGGCCATGACCCCCGTCACCCTCTTCGCCGTCGCGTTCCTGGTACGTCTGGCGGTGGGCGCCCTCTTCGCCGGTCCGGCATATCCGGATTCGTACTACTACGTCAACGTCGCCCAGCAATTGGCCGCGGGCAATGGCTTCCAGGTCGACTACCTGTGGAGCTTCGTGGACGTGGGCGGCCGGCTGCCCAGCGAGCCCGACCTCCCGGTGCCCTCGAATGGCCACTGGATGCCGCTCGCCTCGCTCGTGCAGGTGCCCGTCATCTGGGCACTTGGGGCGACACCGCTGGCCTTTGGCCTGCCCTTCTGGCTGGCCGGCGCGGCCGCTGCGCCGCTCACCTGGGCCATCGGGCGCGACGCCGGCTTGCCCTCGATGGCAGCCCTGACCGGGGGGCTGCTGGTGGCAGTGCCGGCGGGCATGACGCCGTTCCTCTCGCAACCGGACAACTTCGGGCTGTTCATGCCGCTGGGAGCGATGGCTCTCTGGCTCTGCGCCCGTGGCCTGCGCGGCGACCGGCGCGCCTTCGTCGTCGGCGGGCTGGTGGTGGGCCTCGCCACGCTGGCCCGCACGGACGGGGTCCTGCTCGGAGTGCCGTTCGCGCTGGCGGCCGCCGTCGACCTACGGCGGCGGGGAATACCTCGGCGCATCGGACTGGCGGCAGCCGCAGCCTGTGCCCTCCTGTTCGCGCTCGTCGTCGCGCCGTGGGTCGTGCGCCAGCTCGACGTCTTCGGCACGCTCTCGCCCTCGGCGGCCAGTGGGCGCATCCTGTGGATCAGCGACATCAGCCAGCTGCACAGCATCAGCGGTCCGACGCCCACGCCCGCGACGCTGCTGGAAGGCGGGCTGGGGGCACTACTGGCCAGCCGAGTCGACGGCTTGCTCGCCGCACTGGGTCTCTTCGCCTTCCTGCCCCTGGCGGTCGTGCTGGCTCCATTCGCACTACTGGGTGCCTGGGTGCTGCGGCACGACCCTGACTTCGCGCCGTTCCTGATCTACGCGATCTGCCTGTTCGGGGCCAGCGCCCTGCTCTTCGCGGTGCACGTGCGCTCGGGCACGTTCATTCACTCGGCCGTAGCGCTGCTGCCGCACACCTTCCTGCTGGTGATGACCGGCATCGCCTCAGCCGTCGGCTGGATCGCCCGGCGGCGGGCCACCTGGGATGCGCAGCGGGCGCCGGCCTTCTTCATGGCCGGCGCCCTGCTCGTGGCAGTGCTGGCGGCGGCCCTTCAGACGAGTATCACGACGCAGAGCTGGGCAGCCCAGCGAGCCGTTCAGACGCGCCTGGCGGAGGGTCTCGCGAGCGCCGGCGGCGGGGAGCGGCTGGCCGCCTCCGACGCAGGCGCATTCCGCTATCTCAGCGGCCACCCCGGCATCGTCACCCCAAGTGATCCCCTGCCCGTCATCGAGCAGGCCTTGCGGGCCTACGACGTCCGTTGGCTGGCGCTGGAGAGCCGCTCCATCGTGCCCGCCCTGGTCCCCGTGCTGGTGGGAGATGAGCGGCCGGCCTGGCTGTCCGGCCCGCTGCTAACCGTGGCCGGTTCCGGCGCGGGAGATCCGCCGGCGGGCGCGCTTTACGCCGTCTGTCTGGGCGAGGACCTCAGCCGGTGCTCACCATGAGCAGCCTCGCAAGAACGAGCCCTGACTTGGGCCCGCGGCCGCGCGTCGCTCTGTCCGCAACCACCGGCCCGCTGGTGCCGCTGGCGCTCTATGGCCTGGCCCTGCTGGTGGGCCTCGCCGCCGTCACGCCGGTGGGTTCCTCGCTGCACGAGGGCAGCGCCTACTACGTCGAGGTGGCCCGCAACGTGGCAAGCGGGCGCGGGCTCGTCATAGATGTTCTGTGGAGTTACGCCACGCCGCCGCTCGTCCTGCCTCGGCCGGCCTTCGAGCTCTGGCAGCCGCTGGCCAGCCTGCTGGCGGCGCTCCCCATGCCGCTGCTGGGCGACTCCCTGGTCAGCGCACAGATGGCCTTCGCAGCACTCGGCGCGGCGGTGGCTCCCCTGGCCTGGGCGGTCGCGCGGGATGCCGCCTTCCGTTTGGGCCTGAGCGGTCGTCGTCGGAGGGCTATGGCTCTTGGCAGCGGTCTGCTGGCCGCCGTCTTCGGCCCCTTCCTCTTGGCCACCGCGGCACCAGACTCGACGCTGCCCTTCCTGGTCCTGGCTGGGCTGGCCTGCCTGCTGATGCCGGCTGCGCTCACCCGCAGGCGCGCCGGATTGCTGCTGGGCGTCGTCCTTGGCCTGGCCTACTTGTCGCGCATGGAAGCCATTTACGTGGGCCTGACGTTCCTGCTGCTCGGCGCCGCCGGCTGGCGCGCGGCCGAACAACCATATCGAGCCGCCGTCCGGACGCTCGCACCCATCGTCGCCGGCGGCCTGCTGGTCTGCCTGCCCTGGCTGGTGCGCAACACGCTCACCTTCGGCAGCCCGTTCCCGGGCCAGACGCTGGACAACGCCTTCCTGACGCGCAACGAGCAGATCTTCGGCTACACGGAGCGCCCAACCCTGAATGCCTTCCTGGCCCAGGGGCCCGAGCTGTTGCTGGGCAACATCTTCGGCGCGCTTCTGCACGGCCTCGTCCACGTGCTGCTGGTGCCCGGCGGGCCGCTTATCGCGCTTGGCTTGCTCAGCGCGGTGGTGCTGGCCGCACGATCCGGTCTTCGCTCGGCTCTCGGGACCAGCCCCTTGGCTGCGCTTTTGATCGCGGGCGTGCTGACCTACGGCGTTACGAGCCTCGTTTTCCCCGTGGCCACCGTCTGGGGCACCTTCGCTCATGCCAGCGGCCCGTTGCTGCTGGGCCTGCTGGTCAGTGGAGCGCTAGGCGCGGACTGGCTGGTGGCCCGCCTGCGCGAGAGACGCGGCTGGCAGCGCTCCAATGCCTGGCTGGCGCCCGCCGCGCTGCTCGCCTTCGCCCTGCCGCTCAGCGCACTCCAGCTCCATCTGGCGGCCGGACAGGCCGATTCGCAGGCAATGCGCATGACCGCCCTGCGGCTCTCGCTGCCCGAGCTGCCCGCCGGCCCGCTGATCAGCGACCGCCCGATCTGGCTGGCGACTGCCCTCGAGCGGCCGGTGCTGGTGCTGCCCGACGAACGGGCGGAGGCCGTGCTTGAACTTGCCCGCGACTTTGGGGCCGGGGCGGTGGTCATCGTCGAAGGCCGCGGACGTCACCCAGCCGCTCTGCGCGGGCCGGCTGGATCGGCCTGCTTCGCCGAGGAGGCGCTGGGCCCCAGCGCGCCGGCCGGCGCCGCGCTCTTCAGGCTGCGCGAGGAGTGCCGACGGTGACCCTATACTCCCTCATCAATGGAGATGCGGACCGTGGCCCATAGCCGCCGGGCCGAAGCAGACGGTGGCGAGGGCCGGGCAGGGGACGCCGTCAGCCGCGCCCGACTGGAAGCCCACGAGCTGGAGCGCGCGCGCCTGGCCGAGGAGCTGCACGACGGGCCGGCCCAAGCGCTGGCCAACGCCATCTTCCAGACCGAGCTGCTGGAGCGAATCATCGCCCAAGATCCGGCTGGGGCAGCGCCCGAGGTGCAGCGCCTGCGCGAGCTGCTGCAACGCGAGCTGGAGACGCTGCGGGCCTACATCAGCCAGCTGAAGCCTCCGCTGAACGAGCCGGAGGCGCTCGAGGAGGCGCTGCAGGATGCCGCCACCAGCCTGACCGAGTACACCGGCATTCCGGTCGACGTGCGCCTGGAGGCGACCGGCGCGGAGCTCGAGGTGACGGCCCGCAACGTCGTCCTGCGCGTGGCGCAGGAGGCGCTGCGCAACATAGGCAAGCACTCCGGCGCAAAGCGCGCCTGGCTGATCACCCGCCTCGCCAACACCGCGCCGCCGGCCTGGGAGATGGAGGTCGGCGACGACGGGCGGGGTTTCGACCTGACCCAGCCCGACAGCGGCCATCGCCGTCGGCACTTCGGCCTCCGCTTCATGCGCGAGCGATCCGACTTACTGGGAGCCCAACTGTCCATCGAGTCAGGGCCTGCGGCAGGTACCGTGGTGCGGCTGCGGCTCAACACAGCAGGGGAGAGGAGTTAGCCACGATGTCCATGGACTATGCCGGTCCCGAGCGAAGGCGGGGCGGGCCCGACCGTCGCAACCCGGACCAGAAGACGAAGATTTTGCTGGTCGACGATCACGCGCTCTTCCGCGTGGGCATGCGCCAGATCCTCGAGCGGGAACCGGACTTCATGGTCGTTGGCGAGGCCGAGAACGCGCGCGACGCCTTCACCCAGGCCACCGAGCTGAGCCCGGACACCATCCTGCTCGATCTCTCGCTGCCCGCTCCGGGTGGGATCGAGACGACCCAGCGCATCAAGCGCGAGATCCCCAGCATCGGCATCATCGCGCTGGCGGTGGCCGAGGACGAGGATCAGCTGTTCGAGGCCATCAAGGCCGGCGCGGCCGCCTTCGTCCTGAAGGACATCAGCCCGGAAGACTTGGTCACCGTCATCCGCCGCGTGCGCGCTGGTGAGTACCTGATCAACGACAAGGTCTTCTCGCGCCCGTCGGTCGCCAGCCGGGTGCTGAAGGAGTTCCGTGAGCTGGCCGTCTACGGCCAGGAGGCCACGCCCATCTTCGCCCCGCTCTCTCCGCGCGAGGTGGAGATCCTGGACAACATCGCCAAGGGCATGACCAACAAGCAGGTGGCCTATGCCCTGACGATCAGCGAGCAAACCGTCAAGAACCACATGAGCTCGATCCTGCGCAAGCTGTCGGTCAACGACCGTACGCAGGCAGTGGTCTATGCCATGAAGCAGGGCTGGATCAGGATCCCGGAGGACTGATCCAGGTGCAGGAGCTGGCCGGCGAGGTTCACGGTCAACTCGAGCAGCTCGAGCGTGAGCTGGCCGAGATCGACCTGCTGGTCCAGCAGACGGGTACGGAGGCCGAGCGCCACGAGGCGCGCAGGAAGGCGCTGGCCGAGCGTCTTGCTTCGCTGGAGGCCGGTGGCGCGGCTGACGACTCACTGCGCGAGGCCCGCGCCCAGTTGCTGCTGCTCACGCGCCGGGCGGCCGTGATGGAAGGGCAGCTCCAGGTCCTGGAGGGCAAGCAGAAGGCGCTGCTCCGTTTCCAGGACTTCCTGCGCGAGCTCGCGCCGCGGCTGGCACCGCCGGTCGAGGTGGCGGCCGGGACCCCTGACGAGCGGCCGGCCGCGCGGGCATTGCTGGCAGCTCAGGAGGAGATGCGCCGCGAGATCGCGCGGCGGATGCACGACGGGCCCGCCCAGAGCATAGCCAACGTCGCCCTCCAGGCGCAGGTGGTGCAGCGGCTGATGGAGCGCGAGCCCGCCCAGGCGCCGGCCGAGATCGGCAGGCTGGGCCAGATGGTGCAACACGCCCTCGAGGCCACCAAGACGTTCATCTTCGAAATCCGCCCCATGGTGCTCGACGATCTGGGGCTGGTGGCGACGCTCCGCCGGGCGAGCCTAGAAGTCGCGCGCCGCTCCGGCGTGCCCGTCCGCTTCGAATCGGTCGGGCCGGACGGGCGTCTGGAAGAGGGCGTCGAAAGTGCGCTCTTCCGCATCACCCAGGATGCCCTGAGCGCGTTCGTGGCGACGGCCCCGGCCGAAGTGCTCGTGCGCCTCGACTGGACGGAGGACCAGCTGCGCGGCACCGTTCAGAGCCGGCGTGCGCCGGCCGATGCGGAGATCGCTGCGGCTGCCCAGCAGGGGCGCGCTCCGGACGCTGCCCAGATGCCGCCCGGCCTGGCCAACATCCTGCGCGAGAAGGAGGAGTACGAGGCCGAGCGCGCCGCCGAACGCGAGCGGGCGACGGCGCTGCCGGATGAGGCCTGGAGCACCATTCAGGACCGCGCGGCAGCGCTGGGGCTGGACGTGTCGCTTTCAGGCAACGGAAAGAATCTGGCATTCGTCGCGTCACGAGCGTCTGAAGCCTGATTTCGGGTTTACAACCCTTGACAGCCTGCGTAACGTTCGGCTTGGCGTAATTTCGCGCCGCACTCATCTTCGGAGGGTCTCGTCATGGACCAGTATTTCGAGGGGCTCGTTGCCCGTGCCCAGCGCGGCCAGGGCCTGGCCGAGTACGCACTCATCCTGGCGCTGATCGCGGTGCTCTGCATCGCGGCGGTCATGTTCCTGGGTGGCCAGATTCAGGCCATCTTGTCGGCGGTCGGTAACGCCATCTAGTCGAGAGCAGGCAGTCGGAGGACGTCGACCGCGAGGTTGGCGTCCTTCCGTCTCTCGGCCGGCCTAGGACTCATTTCCCATTTACTTCCGCGCGTTGCCCCGTAACTTCTGCACTGGCGCAACTGCGCTGCACTAATTTCGGAGGGTTCAGGGAATGGTTCAGTACCTTCAGGGGCTCGTGGCTCGCAGCGAGCGCGGTCAGGGCCTGGCGGAATACGCCTTGATCCTGGCGCTGATCGCGGTGCTCTGCATCGCGGCCGTCATGTTCCTGGGTGGCCAGATTCAGGCCATCCTGTCGGCGGTCGGTCAGGCCATCTAGGCAACCTCGGGTGCGCAGAGGCGAGAACGCGCGCCAGAACGGCAGCGTTCTCGTCTCTAACCCGCCAAGGCGGCCGGGGGGCTGCTAGCATCGGAGGAGTGACCTCCACAGGCAGCAGGCCGCAGACAACTCGAACTGGTCCGGAAACAGGTCAGAGCCTCGCCGAATACGCTCTCATAGTCGCACTCATCGTCATCTTCGCACTTGCGGCACTGACCTTCTTCGGCACCCAGATCGGCGACATCCTGTCGCTCATCGCCGAGCGCATCCAAGAGTGATGCCTCAGGCGAAGGCAGGCAGGCATCAGACCCGATCACCCCGGGTCTCGCAGCGGAGGTGTCAGCAGTGAAGCCCTCAGGGGGGGCACGCTTGGTCGAGGAGAGGGAAGCTGGCCAGGGTCTGGCCGAGTACGCACTCATCCTGGGACTGATCGCAGTCCTCACCATTGCCGCCCTGATGTTCCTGGGCGGCGGCATCCAGGCCGCACTTTCGGCGGTCGGCAACGCCCTTTAGCCGCTAACCTCCTCCTCCGCACCGGAGCGGTGTCCGCCCGTCCTCCTCGGGTTGGCGCCGCTCCTTTTCCTTTCTCGGGCGGAGTAGCCGCATAAGCACTGTTGCGTAGTGAGGCGAGTCCTAGTCCATTCGTATGATCGCCACCCCTTGACGGTCGCCCTAAAGTCGTTGCCACCTGTCAAAACACCTTGCAGAATGGGCAGGGGGTGCCGGGGGGCCCACCACTAACCGTCATCAACCCGTCATGACTGGAGCCAAGTTGGCCGACAAGATCCGCGTCGTCATCGTCGACGACATCCCCGAGACGCGCGAGCACCTGACCAGGCTGCTCGGCTTCGAGGCGGACGTCGAGGTCGTGGGCGCTGCAGGCTCAGGTCCGGAGGCGCTCGAGGTGGCCGGCAAGCTGCAACCCGACATCCTGCTGCTCGACATCAACATGCCGGGCATGGACGGCATCACCGCGGCAGAGCTGCTGGTCAGTCGTGCGCCCACCGCGGCGATCATCATGATGAGCGTCCAGGGCGAACCGGACTACCTGCGCCGGGCGATGCTCGCCGGCGCGCGCGAGTTCCTGGTCAAGCCCTTCAGCTCGGACGAGCTGGCCGCTTCAATCCGCCAGGTCCACGCGCGCGAGCGTCAGAAGCAGGGGCGAATAGGGGCCTCGGGCGGTGGCGAGCGGGCTGGCGAACCGGCCAGGCGCGAGCCCGGGCGCGTGGTCACGGTCTTCGCGCCGAAGGGCGGCGTAGGGCGGACGACGCTGGCGGTCAACATGGCCGTCGCCGCCGCCACGGAGCTGGGCCAGAGCGTGGTCCTGGTCGACGGAAGCCTGCAGTTCGGTGACGTGGGCGTGCTCCTCAACCTGAGCCCCAAGAACAAGACGATCACGGACCTGTCGCAGGAATTGACCGGCGACGACGACGTGGAGGCTCTCGACGGCGCGCTGGTCAGTCACAGCAGCGGCATACGCGTGCTGCTCGCACCGCCCAGCCCGGAGATGTCCGAGTTCGTGACGGTGGAGCACATCCAGCGCATCATCAGCGCGCTCCGCCGCCACTACGACCTGGTCATCATCGACTCGTGGGCCTGGCTGCAGGACAGCACGCTGACCTTCCTCGACCAGGCCGACACGGTCCTGCTCGTGCTGACCCTCGAGATCAGCAACATCAAGAACATTCGCCAGTTCGTGGAGCTGGGCGAGCAGCTGGGCTACTCGGAGTCAAAGGTGCAGCTCGTGCTCAACCGTGCGGACGCTGCCTACGGCATTCGCGTCCAGGACGTGGAGAGCTCCATTGGTCGGAAGATCAATCACACCGTCGTGTCGGATGGCCGGACGGTGGTTTACGCCTTGAACCGCGGCGTGCCCTTCGTGGTCTCCGCCCGGCAGGCTCGGGTCAGCGAGGACGTGCTCCGGCTGACGCGAGCGGTGGCCGGGCCGGAGGCGCAGGCCGCCGAAACAGCGGGGGACAGGTCCGCTCCCAAGAAGGGCATCTTCGCATGGCGCTGAGTAGCTCAGCCAGGCAGTTCCGGAGGTCACCAGCATGTCGCTCCTGAGACGAATTGAGAGTGCTCGTCCGGCGGCGGAGGGAGACAGCCGCCCGGCTGCCTCTCCTTCGTCGCTCCCCGCGCCCGTGCCGGGAGGTCCGCCCGCGGCGGGCACTCCGCCGCAGGGTGGGGGAGTCGCGCCGCCGCGCATCCTGACCCAGGTTCCTCACCGGGAGTCGTTCCGCGACGCCAAGTTCCGCATTCAGAACAAGGTTATATCCGACCTTGATCCAAAGCTGGACCTGGCCAACCAGGTCGAGGTGCGGCGCGAGATCGAGGAGGCCTTCAGCCGCGCTCTCGACGACGAAGGGCTGGCCCTGACGCGCGCCGAGCGGGCGCGGATGCTGGAGCAGATCACCGACGAGATCGTGGGCCTGGGACCGCTCGAGCCACTGCTGCGCGACGAGAGCATCACCGAGGTGATGGTCAACGGGCCGCGGCAGGTCTACATCGAGCGCGACGGCAAGCTGGAGATGACCAACATCGCCTTCCAGAACGATGAGCATGTGCTGCGCATCATCGACCGCATCATCGCGCCAATCGGCCGGCGTATCGACGAATCTAGCCCCATGGTCGACGCCCGCCTGGTGGACGGCTCGCGCGTCAACGCGATCATCCCGCCGCTCAGCCTGGTTGGGCCGGTGCTGACCATCCGCAAGTTCTCGGCCTCCCCGTTCACGACCGAGGACCTCATCCGCTTTGGGACGGCCACGCCGGAGATGTTCGACTTCCTGCGGGCCTGCGTCGAAGCGCGGCTCAACATCTTCGTCTCGGGCGGGACCGGCTCGGGCAAGACGACCTTCCTGAACGTGCTCTCGTCCTTCATCCCGAATGACGAGCGCATCGTGACCATCGAGGACGCGGCCGAGCTTCAGCTCCGCCAGGAGCACGTGGTCACGCTCGAGTCGCGCCCGCCGAACATCGAAGGCAAGGGCGCCATCCCGATCCGCGAGCTGGTGCGCAATGCGCTGCGCATGCGGCCCGACCGCATCATCGTCGGCGAGTGCCGTTCGGGTGAGGCGCTAGACATGCTACAGGCCATGAACACCGGCCACGATGGCTCGATGTCCACCGGCCACGCCAACACGCCGCGCGACATGCTTGCCCGCCTGGAGACAATGGTGCTGATGGCCGGCGTCGAGCTGCCGCTGCGCGCCATCCGCGAGCAGATCGCCTCGGGCGTGGACTTGATCGTTCACCAGAACCGCCTCAAGGACGGCGCGCGCAAGGTTGTCAACATCACCGAGGTGCAGGGCATGGAGGGGGATGTCATCGTCATGCAGGACGTTTTCGTCTTCGAGCAGACGGGTGTCATCGACGGCAAGGTTCAGGGTCGGCTGCGCCCAACTGGCGTGAGGCCGCGCTTCACGGAGAAGTTCGAGGCACTGGGTATCCACCTGCCGCCGGGCATCTTCGGGGCTCCGAGCTTCTAGGACCGACCGATGGACCTACTGTCAATCCTCGTCGCTGCCCTGGCGGCGCTGGCCGTCCTGCTCATCTTCATGGGCCTTGCGCCGCGCAGCGACGTCAGCGCCCGGCTCCAGCGCTACGCCTCCGCCGCTCCCGTGCAGGAGGCGGAAGGCAAGCAGCGCCAGAACCTGGGCGACCTGCTCCAGAACACGACCGCCATCAGCGCCCTCAATCGCGTCGTGGAGCGGCGCGACTGGGGTGCGGCCATGTCGCGCGAGTTGGCCCGGGCAGATCTCGTTCTAAAGCCCACCGAGTGGTTGGCCATCCGCGTCGCCGCGATTGTCGGCGTGCCGGTCTTCATGTTCCTGCTCAGCCCGTTCCTGCCGGCCTTCGGCAATCCGCTGGTCTGGCTTGTCGGCGTGCTGGTGGGCTTCTTCGTGCCGCGGTTCTGGCTGAACCGGCGCAAGAGCAAGCGGCTCAAGGCCTTCAACTCGCGCCTGGCCGACACCATCACCTTGCTGGCCAACTCCCTACGCGCCGGCTCGTCCTTCCTGCAGTCGCTGGAGATGGTCGTACGCGAGAGCGAGCCGCCTATCTCGACCGAGTTCTCGCGCGTCATCCGCGAGGTCAACCTGGGGCTCTCACTCGAGCAGGCGCTCACGAACATGACCCGCCGCGTCCGCTCGGACGACCTGGACCTGATGACGACCGCGATCATCATCCACTCGCAGGTGGGCGGCAACCTGGCCGAGATCCTCGACTCGATCGCCTTCACCATCCGCGAGCGGGTGCGCATCAAGGGCGAGATCCGCACGCTGACCGCCCAGCAGCGCATGTCCGGCTACGTCGTGGGCTTCCTACCCATCGCCCTAGTTGCCGTGATCTCGATCCTGGCGCCCACCTTCATGGAGCCGATGCTGACTTCGCCACCGGAGATGTTGGGCATCCCGGCGGGCATGATCATCCTCGCCTTCGGCGGCTTCATGATGGTGATGGGCTTCATCTTCATCCGCCGCATAGTCGACATCGAGGTCTGACATGGAGATGCTGCTTCCCCTGTTGATGGCCGGCCTGGCGGCGGCGGGCGTGTTGATCGTCTTCTCGGCCGTGGCCGGCGGCCGTTCGATGGATCCCGTCCAAGCGCGGCTCACCCAGCTGGGCACCATGCAGGCCCGCAACCTGGAAGAGATCGAACTCCAGCAGCCCCTGTTCGATCGAACGATGCGGCCCATGGCACAAAGGCTCTCCGGCCTCAGTCAACGGCTCACAAGCCCGCGCAAGCTGGTCAGCACGGACAAGCGCCTGGCCATGGCCGGTTATCCGGGCGGCCTGCGCACGAATGACTTCCTGGGCCTCAAGCTGGCCATCGCATTGATTTCGGCCATCGTGGCCTTCGCCGTTGGGCTGCTGCAGGGCGACCCGGCGATGGGAGCGTTCCTGGTCGCGCCGGTGGGTGGCCTGGGCTTTTTCCTGCCCGAGTTCTGGCTGAGTCGGCGCATCAAGAAGCGCCAGCATCACATCCTGCGCGCCGTGCCGGACACGCTGGACCTGCTGACCATCTCCGTGCGCGCCGGCCTGAGCTTCGATGGCGCACTGGCCAAGGTGGTCGAGAAGCTGAAGGGGCCCCTGTCCGACGAGTTCCGCCGGGCACTGGCCGAGGTACGAGTGGGCAAGCAGCGGCGTGACGCGCTGCGCGACATCATCGGACGGACGGAAGTACCCGCTCTGAGCAACTTCATCGGTGCCATCGTGCAGGCCGAGCAGTTGGGTGTGCCCATCGCCCGCGTGCTGCAGGTCCAGTCGGAGCAGTTGCGTATCGAGCGCCGCCAGCGCGCCGAGGAGATGGCCAACAAGGCGCCCATCAAGATGCTCTTCCCGCTGGTGGGCTGCATCTTCCCCTCGATGTTCATCGTCATCCTGGGGCCGGCGATCATCATGATCATGCGGACGTTTGGCGACGCCGGGATCTGATCCGTCGCCTCCGGTAAGCCTGCGCCGTGTGGCTGACGGCATGGTGATCGCCTCAGACGTCAAGGTAGCGCGCTCGTTCTGGGGCCGCCTGCGTGGCCTGATGGGTCGCGCCACGCTGCCGCCTGGCGAGGCCCTGTACCTACCAGGCACCAACAGCATCCACATGCTGTTCATGCGCTTCCCGATCGACTGCCTATTTCTTGGTCACGCGGACGCGGACGGTTCGCGCCCAATCGTGGCAGTTCGCCGTTCGCTGGGTCCCTGGCGAGGCGTCGTCTGGTGGGTGCGCGGCGCGCGCGATGCCGTCGAGCTGCCTGCTGGGACGTTAGGCGAGGGGCGCGCGTGTGTCGGCGATCATGTCCGGTTGGAGCGCAACGAACCTTAGGGTGACAACTCGACTGCCAGGGACCCATAGCACCGCCAAGCTGTCCTCGTGATCGAAGCACTCCTCTCGACGGGCGTCTTCGTCGCACTGCCCCTTACTGGCGTGGCGCTGCTCGGAGCCCTGCGACGGCCGATACCTAGCGTCTGTAAGCCCGCGCTATGGCTCGCGGTCGGCCTGGCGGCTTGGTCGCTGCCGCTGATGCTGTCGCTGACTCTAGGGGTCTACCGGCCGGAGATCCTGGGAGCTGCGGGCTGGATCACGGCACTCCTACTGCTGCTCCGGGGACGGTCGGCATGGCGCGCCGGGAGCCCAGCGCTGAGCGGGGCAGATTGGTTGGCCGTGGTCGGCCTGACGGCCGCGGCCGTGCTCGCGGCTGCGCTCCCCGCCGATCCCTTCGCCGCCGGCTGGGACATGGCCACCTACGCCGCTCACGGTGTATATATGGCCAATCACGGCCGGCTTGACGTTCCATATCCGTGGCCCGCGGGGACGGCAATGCCGGCCGGGTTCCTACCCCCAGGGGTTCTCTTCGCCACCGAGCCGAACATGACCGTTCGTTTCGCCAATTTGTGGCCGGCATGGCTGGCGCAGACCTGGGCAGCCTTCGGCTATGAGGGACTCGTTCGAGTCAACGCCGTTCTGGGGTTGCTCGCGCTACTCGCGGTCTACGGGCTGGGCAGCCGCTTCGTCAAGCCCGGCATCGTTGCGGTGGCCGTGCTCTTCCTGGCCTTCAACCCAGCTCAGATCTGGGTCACGCGCCAAACGCTGTCTGAGATCCTTGCCCAGTTGCTTATCTGGGCCGGACTGCTGCTGCTGACGGCGTTCCTGTCGCGCGGTTACCCGCGCTGGGGTTTGTGGGCGGGTGTCCTGTTCGGTACGGCAGCACTGGCTCGGATCGACGCCTTCCTCATCCCGGCTCTGCTATTCGCGGGCCATGCGGCGTGGCACGTCACATACCGCAAGCGGGCCGGCGAGGGCAGCATCCCGTGGAGGTTCGTCTACGCTGGCGCGCTGCCGGTCTTCGCTCTGGCGCTGCTCCACTACGCCGTCTTCAGCACGCCTTACTTCCTCGAGCTGACGGGGCAACTGCTGACCATCGCTGGCCTGACCATCGCCGGCCTGGCTGTGCTTGTCGTCACGCATCTGCAGGTCGGCCTCAGCGTCATCCGTCGGCTGCTGGAGCACAGGGCGCCTGCGCTCGCCGCCATGGCGGTTCTACTTACCCTGACGTTCTACGCCTACTTCCTGCGGCCAATCCTTCCCCCGTTCGCCGTGTTCGAGGCGCCTGGTGCGATCTACGACGGTGAGCGCATGTACGTCGAGGACGCGCTGCCCAATCTCGGCCGCTACCTTACGCCGGGCGTTGTCTGGGCGGGCGTTCTTGGCTGGGCGATGATCTCCTGGACCCGCCTACGACGGTCTCGCAGTTCGGTGCTCTGGCCACTGCTGGTCGTCAGCCTGGGGTGTGCGGCGGTTTACATCTGGAACCAGGCTGCTTGGCCCAACCACTTCTGGGCCATTCGCCGGTTCATCCCCGTGATCATGCCCGCCCTCATCGTCTTCGCCGCGGCTGCGGCAGCGGTGGCGCTGGCTCGTCTGTCGCGCCCTGGCCAGCGCCTGGCCATCACGTTCAGTCTTCCCTTGTTGGTGCTCTACACCTTGTGGACGGGCGGGCCGAGCTTCATCGTTCCGGAGAGGCAAGGCTCCTACCAGGCGCTCAGCGAGTTCGCGGCCACTCTGCCGGCGGAGGGAGAAATCCTGGCCGTTGACGGGTCGTACGAGGCGTGGCACTTCTGGATGCCGCTCTACCTCGTCTTCGATCGCCCAATCGTAGCCTTGGACAGCAGCACGGACGCCGGTCGGCGGGAGGCGCTCAAGCGACTGTCGACGGCTACCGCCGCCGAGCCCGTCTGGCTCGTCACTGCCGCGCATGAGCATCGCATGGCCGCTGTCGAGGGAGACCGGAGCGACGTCTCCTGGTCGACGGAGGTCATGGCGGAGACTGTCGTGCCGGTGCCGCGCACCACTCAGCCATTCGCTCCCGAGCTCTTTGCCATCCGGGTGACAGGCCTCCGTACGCTCGGTGTGCCCTTCGGCGGTGCGCCTGAGTGGGTGGCTCGAGTGTCCGGCTTCCACCGACCGCAAGTCATGGACGGCCGGCCCGTGCGCTGGACGGACGGGCGCGGGGCTGTGTCAATACCTATCGTCGACGGGCCACCAGCGGCCCGTCTATCGGTTGCCATCGCGGACAGCGGCCGGAGCGGCACACACCTGGCCATTATCTTCAACGGAACGACGCTGTTCGAGGGTGACATTCCGTCGGGTCCGTGGTCGGCCGAACTCTCGCTAGAAAGTGTGCCCAGCTTGCAGCC
>DATKBB010000110.1:0-12466 GCA_035514295.1 Candidatus Limnocylindria bacterium
ACTGTGACAGGGCCATCGGTCTTCTCCTCGTGCCTTGCTAAGGGACACGCTGAGAATCACACCGGTGGCCCTGATGCTGCTGGTCGTCAGCGCACCTCAGGGCCCGGTCTCAAATTCCACCACTTGAGGGGACACCTACCCTCCCCGAGCCGACTCAGGCAGGAAGTGCGCCAGGCAAGCGCGGAAACCCGACTCAAAGCACCTCCCCGAGCCGACTCAGGCAGGAAGTGCGCCAGGCAAGCGCGGAAACCCGACTCAAAGCACCTCCCCGAGCCGACTCAGGCACCAAGTGCGCCAGGCAAGCGCGGAAACCCGACTCAAATGAGTCGTCCGCGAGCGGCGTGACACACGACCTGGCACGGCCGGCCCTCAGATTCGACCCATGGTCGAACTGCGCCAGCTGGTCAACCGCAACCTGCCGCCGGTCGAGCGAGCGTGCCTGAGCAAGGCACGCTTCCTCAGCCGGCGCGAGGCGGGCGCGCTCGCGCGCCAGGGACGACTGACCGCGCGCGACGTCGGCGGGCAGCTCGCTCCCTACCACTGCCTGTACTGTGGCTGGTGGCACCTGGGACACCGCCTTCGGAGGCAGCGGGGGAGGCGACGAGCGACGCTTTGATCGAGCTCACAGACGAACAACGCGCGGCCGTCGAGTGGGGCGACGGGCCGCTGATGGTGCTCGCCGGGGCTGGCACGGGCAAGACCACGGTGATCGTCGAGCGCGTTCGTCACCTGCTGGCCACGGACTCCTCGCTCCAGCCGGAAAACCTGCTGGTCCTGACCTACAACGTGAAGGCCGCGGCGGAGCTGGTGGATCGGCTGGAGGAGATGCTCGGGCTGGAGCTGGCCAGTCGGCTGTGGGTGCACAACTTCCACTCCTTCGGGCACCGGCTGCTGTCGGACAACCGGGCTGAGCTCGGTCTGGAGGAGAACGCGGACGTGCTGGACACTGTCGGCCAGCGCCTGCTCCTGCGCGAGCTGCGCCCAAAGCTGGGGCACTTCCTGTACCACCCACTGGCGCGCAACCCTGCCGGCGCGGACCGCTTCGCGGACGTGATCAGCCGGGCCAAGGACGAGCTGATCACGCCGGAGGAGTACCTGGCCTTTGCCCAAGCCCGCCGCGAGGCCTTCGAGTTCGAGCACGGACACGGCAGCTTCGAGGAGGTCGTCGAATCGCTGCGCAAGCGGGATGCCGAAGGCAACCTATGGCCGGTCGGGCTGGTGCGCCGGGAGCTGGCGCGCAACGATCGGGACGCGACCTGGCGGGTCGCACGCCGTGAGTCGCGCAGGCAGGCCTACGGCAGCAGCGAGGAGCTGTGGTGGGCCAAGCTCAGCCAGGAGCAGGAGCGCCTGGCCCAGGGCCTCCAGCCCACTTTCCTGCGTGACGCCCAGGCCTACGACATCCTGCGCCTGATCGAGGAGGCAGAGGCCTACGCGGTCTACCAGCGAGCACTGCGCGAGCGCGGACTGCTCGACTTCGGGGAGCAGCAGTTGCGCGCGATCCAGCTACTGACGGATCGGCCCAACATCCTGGCCCGCTACCAGGGCCAGTTCCGGCACGTGCTGGTGGACGAGTTCCAGGACGCCAACATGGCCCAGATCCTGCTACTCGAGCTGATCGGGCGAGGGCCGGACAAGCCGGACAACGTGGTCGTGGTGGGCGACGACGACCAGTCCATCTACCGCTTCCGCGGGGCGAGCTATGCGGCCTTCGAGCGCTTTCGCGAGCGTTTCGAGCAGCCGCCCAGTTGGGCTCCCGAGCGAACCAGCGTGGCCGTCGAGCGCCGGCCGCTGCTGGCCAACCGCCGCTCCACGGGGCGCATCCTGTCCGCCGCCGAGCGGCTGATAGAGCACAACGGCCGCCGCCTCAAGAGCGAGCCACTGCGACCCATCAAAGAACAGGGCACGCCCGTGGACGTGCTCTACGCCACGGACGAGACGGACGAGGCGGACTACGTCGTGGGCTGGATCGGGCGCACGTGGGAGGCACTCCCCCAGCCGCGGCGCTGGAGCGACATTGCCGTGCTGTATCGGAAGCACCGCCATAGGGACCTGATCGTCGAGCGGCTGCGCGCCCAGGGCATCCCCTACGTCGTGATCGGCGGCACGGGGCTGTTCGCCGTGCCGGAGGTGCGCGATGTCGAGGCGGCCCTGCGCGTGGCGTCCAACCCGGACGACTCGGTGGCCTTCGTCCGCCTCCTCTCCGCCGGTCCGTGGCGCCTCGACGCCTCGGAGATCCTCCGCCTCACGCGGGCGGCCGACTGGGACGGCCGGCCGGTCTTCCAGGCGGCGGCGGACATCCTGCGCGAGGGCGAGCTGCCGGTGCCGGTAGTGGAGCCGGCTACGCCGGGGCCGGCGGGCAATGGCGCACTGCCCACCACGCTCTGGCCGGACGACCAGCTGACCGAGGACGGGCAGGCGGCCGACGAGCCAGCGACAGTTCGCGACAGACGCAGCCGAGAGCAGCGGACGGCCTGGCGTCGCGAGGCGTTGGACGTGCGGCTGCGCACCAAGCTGGCGCGGCTCTTCGAACTGCTCGACGCGCTTGTGCCGCGCGGCCGGCGCGACGGCCCCTTCGCCGTGCTCGAAGACCACCTCGTGCGGACCAACCTGCTGCACGACCTGATCGCGACCGAAACGGTCGAGGCCCAGCGCACGTTGCTGGCGCTGGCGCGCTTCATGCGTTTCGTGGCGGACTGGCAGCGCGCCCACCCGGGCAAGACGCTGGCCGACTTCGTGGCCTACCTGGACGTCTACCAGGCGGTGGGCGGCGACCTGGACACGGACGTGCCCGGCCGCGTCGACGTGGAGGGCGTGCAGCTGATGACCGTCTACCAGGCCAAGGGCCTGGAGTACGAGGCGGTAGCCGTGCCGCGCCTCGTGGAGGGCCAGTTCCCTGACACGCGAGAGGAGCAGCGGCTGATCCCGCTCGAGCTGCTCAAGCAGGTGCCGCCGGCCGATTTTGCGATCGACGAGGAGCGGCGCCTGCTGTTCGTGGCCATGACCCGCGCCAAGGCGCGCCTGCTGCTCAGCGCCGTCGACGCCCCGGGCTCGCGCACCGGCCCCAGCCGCTTCGTCGGGGAGTTGCTGGGCGACGATGCTCCCCCGGACCTGGCCGTCGAGCGCCGCGAGCCGCCGCCCCAGCCGGAGGTCGAGCCGGGCGCCGCCTCGGAGGAGGTTGCGGCCGCCACCACGACCGAGCAACTGCTCAAGCTGATGCCGCTGCCGCGGGCACAGGAGCGCCGCTTTGCGCTGCGCCGGCGAGCGGTCGAGATCATCGGGCTGCTGGAGGGACTGTCGGCCGACGACCACGCCGCCCGCGCCTCGCTGACGCAGGAGCTGGTGTCGGTGGCGGAAGACGCAGCCGGCCTGGCCCAAGAGGCACGCCGCAACGGGCTGGACCCGCTGACGCTTACCGTGCTCTCGCGCCACTCGCCGGCGGGGAGCACGCTCCTCGAACTCGCCCCGCTGCCGGGCACGTTCTCGCACTCTCAGATGAGCACGTACCTCGACTGCCCCCTGCGCTACGCCTTCGAGAAGGTCTACCGCATCCCCAGCGGCGAGACGCGCGGCTACTTCGAGTTCGGCGGCACCATCCACCAGGCCTTCGAGACGTACACCCGCGCACGGCGGGAAGCGGTCGCAGCGGGCCTGCCGCCTCCCGGCTACGAGACGCTGCGCCAGGCCTTCGACACCGTCTGGCAGCCGCGCAACTACGAGGACGCCCAGGCCGCCCAGCACTACCGCACCCGGGCCGAGCCTGCCCTGCGTCGCTTCTACGACCGCGAGGTCGCCAGCCTGGCCGAGGCGGTCGCCTTCGAGATCGGCTTCACCCTGGAGCTGGAGGATCCGGCCGGCGGGCCACAGGTGCGCTTCTACGGGGTCATCGACCGCATCGACCGCCATCCCGACGGCACGATCGAGATCACCGACTACAAGACCGGCCGAACCAAGAAGCAGGCCGACGTCGACGCGGACGGCCAGCTCTCCGCCTACGCACTGGCCCTGGCCATGGGCGCCGTCCGAGATCCCGCTACGGGCGACCGACTGCCACCGGCATCCAAGCTGACGCTCTACTTCACCGAGTCGGACCAGGCGCTCAGCACGACGCGTACGCTGCAGCAGCTGGACGAGTTCAAGGCCACGCTGTTGGCCACCGCCCGGCGCATCCGTGGCGGCGATTTCACGGCCACGCCGGACCAGTGGCGCTGCGGCCGCTGCGACTACCGCCTGATCTGCCCCAGTCGCTGGGGCACGGACCGCGTCGTCTGAGGTCCGGTTGCTCCGCACTCGGCGAGACCTCGTTGGCCGTCGCTCCACCGCCTGGTCGCCCAAGGCGACCACCCGACCGACGAGGCCGCGAACGACCAAGAGGAAGGCGCCGGTCGACACGCTCGCCGGTCAGGACGTGGGCAATTTCCGACCAGACGACCGCCGACCCAGCCACCCGGCTCCCCGCGTTCTCATGCCAGCCTCCATGCCGGTCGTTTGGTCGCCACGCGCGACGGCGCGAGCCAGCCCGACTCGGGCCGCAGACCAAGCGGCAAGCCGGCTGTCGGCCGTCCTCAGACTAGGACGTAGCCGTTTGCGCCCGGGTCGGTGCCGGCGCGCAGTGCGGCGAGCAGCCGGCGGCGCGGACAGGGCAGGAAGGTTCCGAGCACGTCGGCTGCCGCCGCGAGGACGGCGCGGTTATGGCGCGTGTCGGCCATGACGAGTATCACCCGCTCGACGTTTGAATCGCGCAACTTGAGCTGTACCCGGCGGACTAGGGCCTGCACGTGGTAGAGGTGCGTCTCCAGCTCGATCGCGATCCGAAGCGGGCCGACGATGACCGCGTCCCACGCGCGCAGGTCACCATCGATCGCCAGGCCAACTTCGTACTGCCAGCGCCAGGCCGCCGAGACGATGGGCTTGAAGCGAGCCAGCAGCCGAAGCTGACCTGCGTCGCGAATCGCGCGGCCTGCCGGATACAGCCTGACTGAGAGGTCGAGCCCGAGTACGGCGGCGACGATGGCGGCGTGCACGAACGTCACGTATGGCGCCAGGCCCCGCTCGATCTCGCTCAACGTCGATCGCGGCATGCCGGCCGCTCGGGCGACAGCCGCCTGGCTGAGGCCGGCTCGCAGGCGTGCCTCGCGCAGCTCGCGGCCGACGTCGGCGATGATCCGGCGCGCTATGCGGGCGCCTCGATCACGATGCCGCTCCCTGGTTGCCATCGCACTAGGATGGCCACGGCGACTTAGCGGCCGCTTACGTCGCTAAGCGCGTGGCGTTTGCCAACGCTCCCGGGCACACACGTCGCGTACCCGTCGACGCTGTCGCGCACGGCGACCAAGCGACCGGCGAAGCCGACTCTCAGGCACCGCCAGGTGGTCGAGCGATGGGCTTGGCCGGTCGATTCGTGCTGCACAGCGCCAGGACGACCGACGACGCGCGGCTGAGGGCCGTCCGAGGGTCACTCGGTCGCCCACGGCTACAGCGGGGCGCACGAAGCACACCGGCCAGTCCCCAACGCGGTGTGAACCCTGACAGATAGCGAGCCGCCGTGGGTTACCCTCTGAGCGTTCTGCGCCGCGTGGCGCGAAGAGAACCTGCCCCTGGACCTGGCCCTGACGCTCGTCATCGAGCGGCTCCAGGCAGGCGCGGCGAGTTTGACGCCCAGCCCCGCTGGCGGCTAGCCTCGGCTTTGATGGCTGCTGCGCTCGACTGGCTCCACCGCTACGCCCGGCCGCTGCTGCTGATCGTGCCCGGCTTGCTGTCCATCGGCGCCTTCATCGCCGTGCTCGGCCTGCCCTTGATCGGCTGGTCTGTCTACGCCCTGGGCTACCTGGGACTGCTGATCGCAGTGCCACAGATGGCTGCCGTCTATCGGTCGGCGTTCGACGGGGCAGCCTGGCTGTGGCTCGGCCTGTTCTACGCCGGTGTCGTGATGGGTGTGCCGGTGATGCTGGGGCTGTGGGGTTACTACGCCCAGAACCCAGGGGTGCAGGCGGTACTGATGCCGTACGCGCTGACTCCGCTGGCGATGCTGCCCGGGGTGATCGCCTGGGCGGGGCTGGGGCTGTTCGGGCTGGCCACCTTCGGGCCGCGCTCGGTGCCGCGCAGCGGGGCGGTGCTGTTCGTGCTGGCCGCACTGTGCGCCCTACCGGCCGAGCTGGGCATCTTCGTGTTCCCGATGTGGGGCCTGGGCGTCATCCTTGCTTCGCTGGGCCTGGTGGCGGTCTCACCGCTGGCACCGGCTCGCAAGCCGGCCTTCGGCGGAGGCTAGCGTCCACGCTGGCAGGGGTGGTCCTGGGCCGGCCGCCGCCCCGAAGTCACGGGCGGAGAGGGTTGGCCTAGGAGGCTACGTGTACCATCAAACGACTTACGGATGAGAGGTGGCACCCGGTGAGACGCTTATTGATCTTGATCGCGGTCATGTCAGTCGTGTTCGTATCTGCGTGTGGAGCAGACGGCTTCGACTCGGATGACTTCCGGGACGTGTTCGACGCACTGGAAGAGATGGAAGACGACTCGTCCGATCCGGAAGACGACTCGTCCGATCCGGAAGACGACTCGCCCGATCGGGAATTTCCTCCGGCGAACACCTCCTCCCCCAACCGGCCACCCATTCCCGACGGCGGGATTCCCGAGGTCTCCGATCACGTCGAAGAACTTGGGTACAGTGAGGAAGAGTTGGTGTACTCGCCCCTCGACCAACCGTATGAGGACCTGGTCGGCTACTACGAAGACTATTTCGGGAGTGAAGGCGACACTGCCACATCTACCGGTCCCGGCTATGAGCGCACCGCATGGAGAACGGACGACCAGCAGGTGATCGTTCAGAACGAAGGGAGGGCTACCCGCGTGACAACTAGGTACAACGACTGAGGAAGACCACTTCTCGACGAGCTGGAAACGCTGAATTTCTTACTCAAAGCGCATCGCGGCGACCCTACCGAAAGCGGTCAGCGCCAGGACGTGTCAAGTCACGGTGTTCCACGCCCGCTGAATCATTGCCGGCAGCTCCCGCATGAGCTGATCCCATTGCCCTGGCCGTCGTGGATGCGGTCGGCCCGCACGAGGGGATCGGAGCCCGGACCTGCGATGAAGATGCCGGGGTAGACGTTCGCCCCAGATTACTCCCTGCTTGATGACACACTCCTGGCAGGGGAAGTGTCGGGCGTTTGACAGGCGAGCTGTCACGGACCGGGCAGAGAATCGCGGCATGACCAACCTCGCTGAGCGGCTGACGGGCGCCGTCTGGGGCCACCTGGTCGGTGACGCCATGGGCGTGCCCTACGAGTTCCAGGATGCTTCGGCGATCGGCGAGGTGCGCTGGGGCGAGCAGGGCACGTATGGCCAGTCGCCCGGCACGTGGAGCGACGACGGCGCCTTGATGCTGGCCCTGCTCGACTCGCTGCTCGAGACGGGCTTCGACACCGACGACCAGGGCCGCCGCGCCTTGGCCTGGTATCGCGAGGGCCGCTACACGCCGGACGGGGACGGCCACTTCGACATCGGTAACGCCACGCGCGAGGCGTTGCTCGGCATCGAGCGAGGCACGCCAGCTGAGCACGCCGGTCCGGCGCACGAACAAGCCGGCGGCAACGGCTCGCTGATGCGCATCCTGCCCGTCGCGCTGGTGGGCCACGCAGCGCCGGCTGAGGTGCTGGTGGAGCAGGCGCATCGGGCCTCGAAGGTGACCCACGGTCATGCTCGGCCGCAGGTGGCCTGCGCTCTGTACGTGCTGGTCGCGCGGCGGTTGCTGACGGGTGCGGGAGGTCGGGCGAAGGCGCTGGCCGGCGCTCGGAAGGAGCTGCGTGCGCTGTACGAGTCGCACCCCCTGGGCGGCGAGTTCCTGTCGGCGCTGGAGCACCTGGAGGGCTGGACCGAGCGGCAGGGGCGGGGCCGAGTCTGGGACAGCTCCTGGTCGGCCTGGGAAGCGTTTGCCGGCGCCCACTCCTACCAGGAGACAGTCGAGCGCGCCATCGGCTACGGCAACGACACGGACACCACGGCGGCCATCGCCGGCGGCCTGGCGGGGATCCGCTGGGGAATCGGCGGCATCCCCGTCGAGTGGCTCGACGGCATGCGCGGCAAGGACATCGTCGCGCCGTTCATCGCCCGACTGCTCGAGCACGGCGGCTACAAGACGGATCAACTGCGCGTCGACTGGGTCGAGCTGGCCACCGCGCCCGGTTTGGCCCAGGCGCCCGGCGCGCTGGGCATGACCTTCCTGCCCGGCAAGCGGGGCGCGGGCAGGGCCGGCCTGCACTGGCGCAACCTGGAGGCGGACGCTGCGACACTGCGTGGCGTCCATCAGGCAAACACTCTGCTGGTGCTGGTCGAGGATCACGAGCTGGAGAGCGCCGGAGTGCGCCGCCTGGACGCCGTCATGCACTCGCACGACGTCGAGCTGCTGCGCCACCCGATCGTCGACGGCGGCGTCCCGCCCGACGCAGCTTCCTACGGCGTGCTGCTCGACGGGCTGCGCAGCCGCATCGAGGCCGGGCAGCGCGTGGTGGTGGCCTGCATGGGCGGCCTCGGTCGGACCGGCACGGCGGTCTCGGCGCTGCTCGTCGACGCCGGCATGGACGCCGAGTCGGCCATCGACCTCACGCGCAGGACGCGGCCGGGCGCCATCGAGAACTGGGAACAGGAGGAGTTCGTCCGCCGCTGGCAGGATCAGCGGCGAAGGTCCCCGTAGGTGCCCTCGTCGCGCGGAACAGGGCGGCGCTTGGTATGATCCACGAATGCTAAGCGTCAAGGTCAGCACTAAGCACCAGATTGCCATACCTAGCAGAGCGCGCCGTTCTCTCGGCATAGAGCCGGGTGATCGGCTATCCGTCGAGATCTCGGACGACGCGCTGATCCTCCGTCGCCGGCCGGAGCGACCGTCCGAGCGGCTGCGCGGCCTGGGCGCGGGGGCGTGGGAGGGTGTCGACCCGGTCCGTCACGTCCGGCAGCTGCGCGAGCAGGGCGAGCGGCGCAGGTGAGTGCGAGGTGAGCGCGAGGTGATTGCGACGTGAGCCTGCAGCTGCTGGCCACGCATTGCCGGGTCGCCATCGACAGCAACGTCCTCATCTACCTGCTCGAAGGCTCGGGCGCACTCGCCGACCGCTGCGCCGAGCTGCTCGACTCGATAGCTGCGGGCGCCGGCGAGGGCGTTCTGGCCACGCTGGCCCTGGCGGAGGTATGCAGCGGCCCTGCCCGAGTAGGCGACGCGGCCATGGTCGAGCGGTATGCCGACGAGCTGACTTCGCTCGAAGGCGTGCAGGTGGTAGCGCTGGACTCGGAGATCGCCGTCGATGCGGCGCTGCTGCGCGGCGATGGCTCGCTGTCGATCGCGGATGCCGTTCACCTGGCCACGGCCAGACGACACGGAGCGACGGCCTTCGTGACCAACGACCGACGGATCGCCGGCATCGACCGCCTGAAGGTGGTTTACCTCGACGAGATGAAATAGGCCCAGGCCGGGTCCCGGCCTGATCATGGTGACCGCATGCCACCGACACCCACCCCCAAACCCGTCCGCCTGGCCATCGTGGGCGCAGGCATTCGCGGGGCGGAGGCCTACGGTCGATGGGCGCTCGAGCACCCGGCCGAGGCCGTCGTGGTGGCCGTGGCCGAGCCGGACGACAGACGCCGGCAGCGCTTCGCTGCCCAGCACGCTTTGCCACCCGAGCTCACCTTCTCCGACTGGCGGGAGTTGCTGACCCACGACCGGCTGGCCGACGCGCTGGTGGTGGCTACGCCCGACCGATTCCACGCAGAGCCCACCGTCTGTGGCCTGCAGCTGGGCTACGACATCCTGGTCGAGAAGCCCATCGCGCCTACAGAAGCCGAGCTCGAGCAGGTCGCCCAGGCAGCGGCTGCCGCCGGCGCCGGCTCGGTCACCGTCGCTCATGTCCTTCGTCATGCGCCCTTCGTCGCCCGCATCCGTGGCCTGCTGGACCAGGGGCGCATCGGACGGCTGATCGCGATCAGCCACCACGAGAACGTGAGCTACTGGCACTTCGCGCACAGCTTCGTGCGCGGCAACTGGCGCCGCGCCGACCAGGCCAGCCCCATGCTGCTCGCCAAGGCCTGCCATGACCTCGACTTGCTGCGCTGGTTTGCCGGCGCGCCGTGCACCAGCGTGTCTTCGGTCGGCGGTCTGCACCACTTCACGGCCGACAACGCGCCGGCAGGCGCCCCTCCCCGCTGCACGGACGGCTGCCCCGTGGCCGACGAGTGCCCCTTCTACGCGCCGCGTTTCTACGTCGAGCAACTGTATGGCGTAGACGGCTGGCCGGTGAGCGCCATCACGGACGACTTCAGCCCGGAGGGCAGGCTGCGCGCGCTGCGCGAGGGTCCGTACGGCCGCTGCGTCTACCGCTCCGACAACGACGTTGCCGACCACCAGTCAGTGCTGCTCGAGTTCGCCAATGGCGTGACCGCCACGCTGACGGTCTCAGCCTTTACGGCCGACAACACGCGCACGATCAAGCTGATGGGCACGCGCGGCGAGATCCGCGGCCGGCTCGACACCGGCGAAGTCGAGTTGCGGGTGTTCCACCCGGCGGCCGTCGAGCAGCTTGGTGTGGGTGGGGGCGAAGGTCACTCAGGCGGGGACGAGGCGCTGATGGCGGCGTTCTGCGCCCACGTCCGGCGCCGCCGCGCCGGAGAGACTGACAGTGCCAGCCTGACGTCGCTGGAAGTGTCGCTGGAGAGCCACCGCTTGGCCTTCGCCGCCGAGCGCGCCCGGCTGGAGGGCAGAGTGGTCAGACCCGCCGTGTCGGATCAGGGCTTCTGAACCGCGACGCCGTGACGGCGCAGCTCCTCGTCGAAGGTGTACAGGGGCAGCGCGCCAGCCCAGGCGGACGTCGCGGCGATGACGGTGTCCGGAATGGGGCTGCCCGTCAGCCGTCCGCGCGCGACTTGAAGAGCCCGAAAGCCGCGCCCTGGGGATCGGTAACGACGGCGAAGTGGCCGCCGAAGTACTCCTGCGGCGGGACCAGCTGCTCGCCGCCCAGCTCGACTGCCCGCCCAGCCGTGGCGGCAACGTCGTCGACATGGAAATAGACCAGCCAGTAGGACGGCACCTCGGCCGGCACCTCGGCGGGCATCTCCTGCGCGCCCAGGATCGATTCGCCGTCGACCTGGAACTCGGTGTAGGGAGGCGCGCCTTCGGACGTCGGGCTCTGGCGCGTCGTCCAGCCGAACATCTGGCGGTAGAACTCGATCGCTCGATCGAGCCCGCGTGCGTCGAGCTCGGCCCAGCTAAAGGTGTTCGAGCCCTGGGCCTGGAGGCCGCCGGTGACGCCCGCCTGCCAGGCCGAGATGAAGGCACCGGCCGGGTCCTGGAAGACGGCCATGCGGCCCTGGTTGCCGACGTCGAACGGCGGCGCGACGACGGTCCCGCCGGCCGACTGTACCTTCTGGGCCAGCGCGTCGACATCGTCCGTGCCGATGTACAGCGACCAGACCGTGGGCTGACCCTCGCTCTGAGCGGGCCCAATCCCGGCCGCGTCCCGGCCGTCGATCTTGGCCAAGCCGTAGCCGCCGTACTGCGGATCATCCGACACTTCGACGTTCCAACCAAAGAGCTTGGCGTAGAACTCGCGCGCGCCGGCAGCGTCAGACGTGGCCAGGTCGACCCAGACCGGCCTGTTGACCCGCGTCGCGGTCGTCGTCGCGGTCGTCGTCGTGTCAGTCATTACGGCACCTCTCCTGTCATCGCGACACCCTGTCCCCGCGTTTCGCCCATCCTATGACGTCACCCTTAGCGGTGCCTACGAGCACTAGGCTCCCGATGGATTGCCGAGTCGGCTCGCTGACCTGCTGTGAGTCGGGCTCGCCGTTGGGGGGGTGCACTTTCTCCCCCGAGTCGGCTCGCTGACCTGCTGTGAGTCGGGCTCGCCGTTGGGGGGGTGCACCTTCTCCCCCGAGTCGGCTCGCTGACCTACTGTGAGTCGGGCTCGCCGTTGGGGGGTGCACCTTCTCCCCCGAGTCGGCTCGCTGACCCGCCTTGAGTCGGGCTACTTATGGCCGACTAGGACGAAGTCTCGGAGCCGACTCAAGCGGGGAGGCAGACGCCCCCGCCCAAGCCGACTCGGACGAGGTCCCCGAGCCAACTCAGATGGGAAGTGCGACCATGGGGGAACCAAGGCAACCAAGGCAACCAAGGCAAGCATGGGCACTCACGGACAACCAAGGGGGATGCAGATGGTCACGCAGAAGCGAACGAGCCTAGCCGCGGTGCATGCCGAGACGCATGATGGGCCACGGCTGGCCGGCAGGCGGCGGGACCTGTTCCTGTTCCGTGTGCCGCCCGAGCACGTTCTGGAACTGGCAGCAGACCCCGCCCGCTTCCCGGAGTTCAACCCGTTGGTGCGTGTGCCCGAGCCCGCCGGTCGCGTGGAGCAGGTGGGCAACGTTTACCACCAGGTCTTCGTCATTGGGCCCGTCCGTCTGTCGAGCCGCTGGGAGACGGTCAGCGTCGACC
>DATKBB010000111.1:0-12234 GCA_035514295.1 Candidatus Limnocylindria bacterium
CCGGCCACGTAGTAGATGACCTCGTCGCTGTTGATGTTCGAGTGGTTGTAAGGGGCGGGGATGGCCAGTGGGTGGTAGTCGAACTTGCGCGGCACGAACGAGCAGACGACGTAGTTGCGCCCGGCGAATGTCTGGTGCACCGGTGGCGGCTGATGGATGCGCCCGGTGATGGGCTCGAAGTCGCCAATGTTGAAGATGTACGGAAAGAGGTAGCCGTCCCAGCCCACCACGTCGAAGGGATGATGCTTGTAGTGGTAGGCGGTCAGCCGGCCCCGAACACGAACCTGGATGACGAAGTCGCCCGATTCCTCTCGCGCCTCTGACTCCTCCGGGACGCGGATGTCCCGCTGCGAGAAGGGCGAGTGCTCCAGCAGCTGACCCCAGTCGTTGCGATAGCGCTTGGGCGGCACTATCTCCGACGGCGACTCCAGATAGAGGATGCGGTGCGCCGCGCCGGCGTCCTGCTCCAGGCGCCAGGTGGTGCCGATGGGGATGACGATGTAGTCACCCGGTCCGTAGCGCAGCGGGCCAAAGTTGCTCTCCAAGACGCCCGAGCCTTCCTGCACGAACAGCATTTCGTCCGCTTCGCCGTTGCGATAGAAGATGGCCTCGGGCAGAGAGGCGGTGGGGCGCACTACGCCCATCACGACGTCGTTGTTGAAGAACAGCGGCACGCGGCCCTCGATCACGTTGCCGCGCGCCTCGATTGCGCCCGTCTTCACCAGCCTGTGCCGGTGCAGTCCGTCGTCGACCGCCTCGGTGTGCAGCTGGCGCACTTTGTCGATCTTGTGCGTCCTGGTGGGCGGCACGAGGTGGTAGAGCAGCGAGCTGCGTCCGCTGAAGCCCTCCACGCCGAAGAGCTCCTCGGCGTAGAGCGAGCCGTCCGGGGCGCGGTGCTGGGTGTGCCGTTTGTGCGGCACATTGCCGCGGCTGACGTAGAACATGGGCTGGGCCTACCTCCTGCCTGAGAGTCTAGGCGACAGGCCGATCGACGATGGGAGTCGACAGTTCGCCGAGACGTTCCACCTTCAGCGTCACCTGGTCGCCGGGCTGAAGGTAGCGCCCGAAGCCTGAGGCTTCGCCGATCTCGAGCAGGCAGCCGGTGCCCACCGTCCCCGAGCCGATCACGTCCCCTGGGATCAGCCGCACGTCTTCTGAGGCACGCTCGATCATCTCGCCGAAGGTGAAGTACACGTCGGACCAGCGTCCCCGGCTCAGTTCCTGCCCGTTGACGTCTGCCGTGGCAGCCAGGTCGAAGCCCTTGCCCGAGCGAACGTCGGCCAGCTCGTCCGGTGTCACCAGCCACGGTCCCAGCGTGCTCGCGAAGTCCTTACCCTTGGCCGGCCCCAGGCGGACGGTCGTCTCGTCGCGCTGCAGGTCGCGTGCCGACCAATCGTTGAAGATCGTGTAGCCGCCGATGGCCTCCTCGCCGCGCTGGGCGCGCAGGTCCTTGACCGGCGTGTCGATCAGGGCCGCGATCTCCAGCTCGTAGTCGAGCTCCTTCGAGCGGCGCGGCGCCCAGACGGGGTCCAGCGGCCCGCGGACCTCAGACACGTTGCTGAAGTAGAAAACCGGCAAGCGGTACCAGGCCTGGGGCACTTCCTGCCCCCGGCGCTGCCACATCGTCGCCACGTGGCGCTCGAAGGCGTAGAAGTCGCGCAGGCTCGTAGGGCGGATGATGGGCGGACCGAAGCGCAGGTCGGCGGCCTCCAGCACGGCGTCGTCGTCCTCGTCGGCCGGCTCGAAGCCTTCCAGGATCTCCTGCAGGGTGTCGACGCGCAGGCCCCGCGCCAGGTGGTCGTCGAGCGTGGTCAACGGCTGCCGGAACAGCACGCTGTTGTGGGCCAGTCGCTCGTCGCGGCGGGCCACTCGCCGGCGAGCAACCTCCAGATCCAGCCAGCGCTGCGCGGCCGGGTCGAGTGCCGCGGCCAGCCGTAAGGGCTCACCGACCGGCGCGTTCTGCTCTCGAACGTGGGCAACCTTCACGCTTCCGCCACCGCTATGCTCGTCCTCCCATGTTGACCGGCATCGACCACTTCATTGTCGCCGTTCCCAGCCCCGACGACGCCGCGCGCGAGCTGGAAGCGGCGCTAGGCCTGCGAGCCGGCGCGGGCGGGCGGCACGAGGAGTACGGCAGCTTCAATCGGCTGATCTGGCTGGGCGATTCGTACATCGAGCTGCTGGGCGTCGCCGATCCGGCTCTTGCCGGGCGGGCCTGGTTCGGCCCAAAGGCCCTGGAGGTGCTGGGCGATCCGGGGGGCGGCTACGTGGGGATGTCGTTCGCATCTGACGACCTCGAGTCAGACGTCGCCGCGTTGCGGGCGGGAGGTTCCCGGCTGCGTGCCCCGGAGGCCGGCGAGCGGGCGCGGCCGGACGGACGGGCCGTGCGCTGGAAGGTGGCCACTCTGCCGGAAGCGGACGCCCAGCTGGGACACCTGTTCCTGATCGAACACGATTCGGCCAGCGCAGAGTGGACGGCGCAGGAGCGAGCGGCACGGGCGACCGAGGAACATCCGCTCGGCGGAGCGGCCCGGCTGGAGCGGGTGGAGCTGCCGGTACGCGACATGAAGTCGGCCAGCATGCACGCCCACCGCGACGTCGGTCTCCAGTTCCGCCCTTCGCTGGTTGGTGCAGGGGCGCGGGACTCGAGCGTCGGTCGTCAGACTTTGAGGCTGGTGCCCGGCGGGCCCGGCATCATGCCCGTCGTCGTCGTGCATGGCGGGGGCGAGGCACGGGAACTCAGGGCTTTGGGCTGCCTCTGGCGGCTGGAGCCGGCGGAGGAGTAGCCCCTCCGCTCAGTGGCAGCGGTCGCTGCCGCTGTCCGTGAATGAGCCCGACGTTCCCATGAACTCCCAGTCGTAGGCGTTCACCCGCAGCGTGACCTTCAGGACGCCGTGGGTGCTGTTGTCGCGCACGATCGTGGCCGCCGAGGGCGGCCGCGTGAACTGGTACAGCGGCGCGCCGCCGGTACCCACCACGAAGTGCCTGATGCCCCGCGTGGAGTTGCGGTTGCCGGCGGCATTGAGGCGAGCCAGACGCTCGTAGTTGTGGTCGTGCGAGGCAAGCACGACGTCGGCGCGGCGGTCGTAGAGCAGCTTGGTGATGTCGGCCATGCGCGTCGAGCCACCGTGGTAGCCGGAGCTGAAGCGCGGCCGATGCCAGTAGGCCAACACGCAGCGGTGCGGGTTCGCCGCCAGGTCGGCCGCCAGCCAGTTGTACTGTGCCGCACCCGCGTCGCAGCCGCCGATGTTGGAGCACTCGCTGTTGAGGGCGTAGACGCGCCAGGTGCCCGCGCCGTAGGCGTAGTAGCCCTTGCCCTGCTGGCCGGCGGCGGCTCCGAAGTACTCGAAGTAGGGCGCGGCGTGAAGCGTGCCGTAGTCGTGATTGCCCAGGGTTGGTCTCGTTCGCGCCTTGAACTGTCCCCAGTTGGGTCCATAGCAGTCCTGGAACTGCTGCGCGGTTCCGTCGGGATAGGCGTTGTCGCCCAGCGTGATGGCGATGCCGTCGATCTGCTCGATGATGGCCGCCGTCTGAGTGGGCGCCTCCGAGCCGCACCAGCCTATGTCCCCCGCGCCGACCAGTACCGCCGGAAGCGCCGGGCCGAGCGTGAAGAAAGCGTCAATCTCGACAGTCGGGCGGCCGGCGGTGCCCTCCACGGTGATCTGCAGGCTCCGCGGCGACGCCTCCGGCCAGCTCGCGCTGAAGACCACGCGGCGCGGTCGCTTGCTGGCCGCGAAGAGATCCACGCTGGCCTGCGGCTGACCGTCGACGTCTACGGTCGCCCCACCCCGCTTCGCGCCGCGTTGCGCGACCCAGGCGACGTGCGTGCCGCTGAACTCGAAGAAGGCACTGGCTCCGGCCGTGCGCGAGCCGCGCAGTGCGCCGCCCAGCGCGGTGCTGTCGGTGCGCGTCGTCCAGCTCGATCCGTAGTCGATCCGGTCGTCGGATTCCTGTGCCACGCTGACCCACTGAGGTGCGGTCAGCGTCCATGGGCCGGCCGTGCCGGCGCCGTCGTACGCGCGCAGGCGGAACCTGATAGTGGTCCAGGGGCGGATGCGGACGGTGGCCGACCGAGCAAGAGCACTGGCCAGCTGCACGCTCGTCCAGCTGCCGCCGTCGACCCGGCGCTGAATCTGGTAGCGGCTGATGGTGCCGGCTGCCGGCGGCCAGCTGACACGCAGGTCGATGCCCGTCGAACTGGCTGTGGAGCCATTGACGAAGGCGAGTGCGGGCGTGGGCGCATCGGGCGCTGCCTGGACGGTTAGCGGGGCACCGCCGAGCAACGTGAGCGCCAGCAACAGCGCGAGGGCCGAACGAACCAAGCCATCCCTTCAGATGACGGTGTGGGCGTGCGTATGTTAGCCGTGCAGCGAACGCAAATTGGGCTACTCGTTGCCCACCGGCACCGACCTAACCGATGACCGGCGCCGGGGTCTGCTGGTGGAGGACCAGGCGCCAGCGGCGGCCCCGGCGGGCGTAGACCGTCGTCATCAGCGCACGGTACTCGGCCTCCCCCTCGCGCACCGCGGCGGCCGAATATGTCACGAGCCCAACGTTTGGTGCGGCCTCCGCGACTCGCATATCGCTCAGCACAAACCTGAGCCACGGCCGCTCGCCGGCGATGGCGCGTAGTGTCTGCGGCTTCTCGAGCACAAGGCCGGGGAAGACCATCAGGCCGTCGTCGGCCATCAACTCGTCGTAGAACGCGGCGCCGTCCGGCCCAGAGAGCGCCTGCCAGCCGGCGCGCTCGAGCGCCTCCAGCTCGTGCATGGTCCGAGGTGATCGCTAGAGGTTGCCGCGCTTGGCCTGTTCCCGTTCGATGGCCTCGAAGAGCGCCTTGAAGTTGCCCACGCCAAAACCGCGTGAGCCGTGGCGCTCGATGATCTCGAAGAAGAAGGTCGGCCGATCCTGCACCGGGCGGGTGAAGATCTGCAGCAGGTAGCCCTCCTCGTCGCGGTCGGCCTCAATGCCCAGTTCCTCGAGCGTGTCCATCGGCACGCCCACGTCACCGACTCGCTCGGGCAGGTTGGCGTAGTACTCGTGCGGCAGGCCCAGGAACTCGATGCCGTTCTCGCGCAACTGGCGGACCGTGGCCACGATGTCCTCCGTGCGCAGGGCGATGTGCTGCACACCCGGCGAGAGATACCAGTCGAGGTACTCCTGGATCTGGCTCTTCTTCTTGCCCGTGGCCGGCTCGTTGATGGGGAACTTGATGCGCCCGTTGCCGTTGGTCATGACCTTGCTCATCAAGGCCGAGTAGTCGGTGTGGATGACCTTGTCGTCGTAGTGGATCAGCTGACTGAAGCCGAACACGTCGCGGTAGTAGTCGACGAACTTGTTCATGTCGCCCAGCTCGACGTTGCCCACGCAGTGGTCCACTTCGAGCAGGTGGAGGCCCTGCGCGGCACGAGCGGGCTTCTTGATCTTGCGGTAGCCCGGCGCGAAGGCCCCGTGGAAGTCGCTGCGGTCGACGAAGGAGTGGATGACCTCACCGTATGTCCGGACCGCGGCCTTGCGCAGGATGCCGTCTTCCCCGCCGACGAATTCGGTCGGTTCCATCACGCTCTCCGCGCCGCGTGAAGTCGTCTCGCGCCACGCCGATTCCACGTCGTCCACGGCAAACGCTATGTCCCTGACTCCGTCGCCGTGGCGGCGGACGTGCTCGGCGATCTCACCGTCCGGTGTCAGCGGCGCGGTGATCACGAAGCGGATGTCGTTCTGCTGCATGACGTAGGAGGCGCGGTCGCGGACCTTCGTCTCCAGGCCCGAGAAGGCGACCGGCGTGAAACCCCACAGTGCGCGGTAGTAAGCCGAAGCCTGGCGCGCGTTGCCCACCCAGAACTCCACATGGTCGATGCCCTTGAGAGGCAGGAAGTCCTGCGCCTGGGCGTAGGCGTCGGGGTTGACCACTGCGCCCGACTGGGGGCGCGAAAGCGTCTCGGTCATCGCTCGTCTCCCTTTCGCTGCGGCCCATATCGTACGCCCTGCTCGGCGGCCGGCGGCAGTCTGCGTCTCTGTCGCGTGGCCGCCGCGTCGTCTGAGCGGCGGGCCTCCGCTCCTCGGCCGTGTGTGCATGGGGTGCACCTAAGTGCCACGACTTGGCCGAATGTGCACCGGGTGCGACGGCCAGCCAGACTGCAGCGCCTCCGCCTGGCCAGAGCGTGCACCGGCCGGCGCATCCGGCCACACATTGGCCGTTCGGTGCATGGGGCGCACGTCCGGCCCGGTTGGGCACGTGGCCGTGGCCGTGTCCGCCGCCCCAAGAATCCGGCTGGTTTGCAGCACACGTGCAGGTGTATCCTCGCCTTCCCAGATTTTGGACGACCCAGGCGTCACGGTTCGGAGGAGGGCGGCGATGGTTCGGTTCAGTTACTGTCACGTGCCGGCGTACCCGTTGGACGAGTCCATCAACATCATCAAGACCGCGGATGAGTGCGGCTTCTACGCCGCCTACTCGGTCGATGAGACGTGGTGGAAGGACATGTGGCTGCTCTTCGCGGCCGCGGCGGACAAGACGACCAACATCCGGCTTGGTCCGAACGTGACCCACGTCATCCTGCGTGACCCGGCACACGTAGCGCAGATGGCAGCGACCCTCGACCAGCTGACCAATGGCCGGGCAGAGATCGTGGTCAGCTTCGGCAACATCTCGATGCTGCCCCAGCATGGCATCGACCGCCACGGCATGAAACCGCTGTCGCGCGTGATCGAAGGCCGCGAGGTGATGCGCACGCTGCTCGACACCGGCGCTGTCACCTACGAGGGTGAGTTCTTCAAGTACGCCGGCCTGTGGACCCTCGCCCGGCCGGTGCAGGAAAAGCTGCCGATCAAGCTCGGTGCCATGGGTGGACCACGCTCGTTCGAGGTCGGAGGCGAGCTCTTCGACGGTGTGCACCAGGCCATCGGCACCTCGAAGGAGACCTTCCAGTACATGGTCGACAACGCCCGCAAGGGCGCGGAGAAGGCCGGCCGCAACGTCGACGACCTGGACCTGGGCGCCTGGCTGGTGATGTCGGTCATGGAGGATTCGCGGGCGGCGAAGGAGACCGCCCGAATCATGGCCGCTTACTATCTGTCGGCCATGCCTGAGAACCAGCTCAACCGGCACGGCATCACCGGCGCAGACCTCAAGCCCATCTTCGACGCCTTTGCCGCCGGCGACGTGGCTAAAGCGATCGAGCTGACCACGCCCGAGCTGGGCGAGAAGTTCTCCGTCGCCGGCACGCCGGAGGAGGTCACCGAGCGCCTGCAGCGGGACATCCTGTCGACCGGCGTCAACCACATCATCGCGGCCGTGGTCGATCCCTACCTGGTCAACGCTTTCACGGGCATCGACATCCCCAACGCCGTGGACAGCCACGCCCAGTTACGGCTGATCCGCGACCGGGTCATGCCAGCCCTGAACCGCGCAGCCGCGCCCGCCTAGCGAGACCCAACCGCAGCCCGGGGCGGTGTTCGCGCGCCGCCCCGGCCGCCGCATCGCCGGAGGAGGTACAGCCGCGAATGAGTGCTCCGCCCTACGACCCGATGCGCGACGGTGATCTCCAGAAGGAGTTCACCGACCAGTGGAGCAACGCCGCCTACGGCTGCTTCAGCTCGGGCCACAAGTTCTGCCGCGAGGTCTGCCCGGTGATGCAGGTCACGCGCAACGAGAACCACACGCCAACCGCCTTCCACGCCAACGTGGTGGCCATGGAGCAGGGCAACCTGACCATCGCCGACGTGGCCGAGGACTACATCCACTGCACTCAGTGCGGTGCCTGCGAGCTCCGCTGCCCCAACACCCTCTTCACGGGCGACTTCTACCGCAACCGCACCCAGACGGTGAAGCTGGTCAAGGCGATGCGCGCGCTGGCCGTCGATTCGGGCATCGAGCAGCCCGGCTGGAAGCGCTGGGTTGAGGCAACCGTCGACCGCAAGAACGAGCCCGTCATCGAGGTGCCCATCGAGCAGGAGCACGTGGCCGACTGGGCGCAGGGCCTGAACCTGCCCATCGGCGGTGAGACGATCATGTTCGTCGACTGCGAGGCGGCCTTCTATCGGACGTCCGTGGCGCGCTCGACCGCCGAGGTGCTGCTCCAGGCCGGCCTGCACTTCGGGCTGATGCGTGAGCAGTGGTGCTGCGGCGGGCCGTCGGCCGAAATGGGCTACCGCGATCATGCCCGCGCCTTCGCCGAGCACAACGTGGCCGACTGGCGAGCGGTGGGGGCGAAGAAGATCATCGCCATCGACCCGCACGACTACATCGCCTTCACTGAGGACTACCCCTCCTACTTCGGCGATGACTACGACTTCGAGATCCTTTACATCACCGAGCTGGTGGCCGAGTTGATCCGCGAGGGCAGGCTGACTTTCAGCCAGCCGATCGAGCGCGTGGTCACCTACCACGACCCCTGCCGGCTCAACAAGCGCAAGGGCATCCACCAGTCGCCGCGCGACATCCTCCGCGCCATCCCGGGCGTCACCTTCAAGGACGTCGACCACGTCACGCAGTGGTCGTACTGCTCCGGGGCCGGCGCCGGGCTGGGCATCGAGCGGCCCGAGATCACCGCCGAGATCAGCCGCCGCCGAGTCGCGCGGGCCGCCGAGCTGGAGGTGGACACGCTGGTCAGCGCCTGCGTCTGGTCGGAGCGGCCGCTGTCGAAGGCCGGCGCTGAGCAGGGCCTCGACGTCATGGACCTGATGGAGCTGGTCGCCCAGGCCTGCGGGCTTGACGGACACGGCGTGGGCGACATGCGCGTCCCGGCGCGGGCTGCGCTGGCCGATGCGGGGCCTGTGCAGCATGGCCTCGCTCACGCCGCCGCCCTGCACGAGGAAGCGGCACAGGCGGGCGACGACGGGCGGATGGCCAGATGACCACCGCCGTCGCCCTCTCCGACCCGGTCCTCGACGAGCTGCGCGCCATCCTGGGCGAGGAGGGCGTCCTGCCCAACCTGTCCGCGCGCTACAACCGCACGCGCGTGCCCTCGCCATTCCCCGTCCACCGCTGGGCGGACTACGTGCCGGACGTCGTCGTCCTGCCGCGCACCGCCGAGCAGGTCTCGGCCGTCGTCAAGCTCGCCAACCGCTACCGCATCCCGGTGGTGCCGCGGGCCGGCGGCACCGGCCTGGCGGACGGTGCCGTACCCCTGCGGCGCGGGATCATCGTCGACGTCAAGCTGATGAACAGGATTCACGACATCGATCTCGTGGACAGGACGGTGACCGTTGGGCCGGGCATCAACATGCTCAAGCTCAACGAGGAGCTCAGGAAGTACGGCGTCATCTATCCGGATGACCCGGCCTCCTACCCCTGCTCGCTGGTGGGCGGGCGAATCGGGACCAGCGGCTGGTCGCTGATCGGTGGCCGCTACGGGCATACGCGCGACCTGGTCATCTCGATGCAGTGGGTGCTGCCCAACGGCGAGATCGTCGAGATCGGCGACGGCGGCGGGCGCAAGATCCGCAAGTCGTCCACCGGCTACTCACTCAAGCACCTGTTCATGGGCTCGCAGGGCACGCTCGGCATCTGCACCGAGGCCACGCTGGAGCTCGTTCCCCGGCCGGAGGTGGAGTTCTCGCCCTTCTTCGCCTATCCGGACTTCCAGACCGCCTACGAGAGCACCGGCGCGCTGACAAAGTCGGGCTTGGCGACGCTTGCCGGCGTGGTCCTCTTCGACGAGTGGAAGCTGCGCTATCTTCGCCGCGACGACGAGGCCTATATTCCCCAGCCCGACAACGTCAGGGCCGTCGTGGCAACGGCGATGTATGGCACCAAGGACGAGGTGACGCCGGCGGCGAAGCGGCTGATGAAGATCGCGCGCGAGACCGGCGGCAACTACCTGGGCGACGAAATCTCGCAGGGCGACTGGGCCGCGCGCCACGATCGATATGCCACCCCACTGCACGGGCGGCTGCGCAACGGCCAGGTCGTGCCCATGAGCTGGCACTGCGAGGACGCCGCGCTCAACTACAGCGTGTTGCCGCAGGTGCGCCTGGAGTGGCACGCCATCGCCGAGAAGTACATCGACCGCTACGGCGTCTTCGACGACTGGGGCATGTTCTTCTACACCAACGCCGCTCACAAGCCGTGGGGCGACTACCTGGTCGAGATCGATATCGGCATCTGGGAGCAGAAGCTCAACGACGAGAACTGGGCGGCCTGGGTGCAGTGCAAGCGCGAGATCACGGAAGTGACGCTCAAGTACGGCGGCTCGATCACGGCCTGCCACGGTTCGACACGCGAGGGCGACGCCGAGTACGTGCCGGCCGAGATGGGCGGCGGCTTCGAGGTCATGAAGGCGATCAAGAGATCGCTCGATCCGAACAACATCATGAACCCGGGCAAGAACGAGCTCGACCGAGCCTACGAAGACGGCGGCTTCGCCGCAGGGGAGGGCTGAAGACGATGGTCGGTTTCAGGCTCAGCGCGCAGAAACCCCCCGAGGCTCGGCGCATCAATGACGACGTGATCATGCGCTTCGACCACGTCTACGAGGTCGCGCCCGAGAAGATGCAGATCTTCCCCCAGCAGGACATCCCGGCCTGGGACACGCTGCGCATCGTCGCTTCCCGCTGGGACCACCTCGACTGGATGCATGCACACTGGGCCGACAGCATCCTGAGCGTCGAGGAGTTGGAGGCCGAGGAGCCGTAGGCACGGCGGTCTCCATGTGCTACCGTGTGCTACATGAGTGAGCGAGGCGGCAGCGTCGGTGTCAGGGAGTTGCGGCAGAACCTGTCCGTCTACCTCCGGCGCGTTAAGGGAGGGGAGTCGCTGGACGTAACGGAACGTGGTCGGCCGGTTGCACGGCTGGTCCCTGTCAAGCGTGCACCGCTGTGGGATCAGATGGTCGCCGACGGCCGGATAACGCCAGCCAGGACGCCGGGAGACCTGCCCAACGCAATCGCCCTGCCGGGAGGGCACCAACCGCCGTCCGAAGCCCTTCGCCAGATGCGCGAGGAGGAACGCTGGTAGGCGAGCTAATCTACCTGGATGCTTCGGCGTTGATCAAGCTCCTCGTCAAGGAGCAGGAAACCGACGCCCTATCTGCCTTCCTCTCTTCACCCGGTCATTGGCTGACTAGCCGCGTTGCCGCAGTCGAGGTGCCCCGCGCGCTGATGCGCGTGGGAGTAACGGCTGCGGTCGATCTGGCCACGCTGTGGGGCTCAGTCTCTTTCCGCGAGCTGGATGAAGAGGTAGTCCGCCGCGCAGCCTCGATCGAGCCAGCATCGGTGCGAGCGCTCGACGCGATTCACGTGGCCTCTGCCCTTTTGGCGAGACCTGAGCTGGACGCATTCGTGACGTACGACAGCCGGATGGCGGATGCCGCACGGCTCCACGGACTGCCGCTAGTCGCGCCAGCCTGACGCAGCGCTTGCGTGATCGACCGCTCGCTAGCCTGGGCGGGCAGTGCTCGCTTCCCGCTGTGCCGATCGAACCGGCTCGCCGTTCGGCGCACCGGCGGCAACCGGGGCCGTCATGGGCGCGGTGACCGGCTCGATCAGCCAGAACTCGTCGCCAAGGCGGGCCTTGTTCTCCAGCAAGCGCCGGGCGAGCAGTGAGCCGGCTGCGCGGTGATCCTCGAGGAGCGCACGTAATTCGTCGACGCGCTCGGCGCCATGCTCCCGCTCCCCAACTACGGTGGCCAGCCGCACGGCCGCCGCCGACGCACCATCCAGGCCGGAGACGCGCGTGCCGTTCGGGTCCCACAGGTACACGCGCCCACCGGTCATGCCGGCGCACAGGTTGCGCCCGACTGGCCCCAGGATCGCCACCGCCCCGCCGGTCATGTACTCGCAGGCATGCGCGCCCACGCCCTCCACCACGGCCATAGCGCCGCTGTTGCGCACGGCGAAGCGCATGCCGGCCCGGCCCACGACGTGTAGCCGCCCGCCGGTCGCGCCATACAGGCAGGTGTTGCCAGCGATGGCCAGCTCGGAGGCCCGATCGAGAAGCTCCTCCTCCGGCCGGACGACCACCACGCCGCCGGACAGCCCCTTGCCGACGTAGTCGTTGGCCTGCCCGACCAGCTCCAAAGCGACCATCGGCCCGCAGAAGGCACCGAAGCTCTGGCCGGCAGCCCCCTCCAACCGCCAGCGCACTCGCCGGCGGACCGCCCCCATCTCGATCAGCCCGGAGACGTGGGCGCCGAACGAGCGGTCCGCCGTTGTGATGGGCACGACCACGCCGTTCGGCTCCTCCTCGACGGGGGAGTCGGCGTGCTCGAGCGTGTGGATGAGCGGGTCGGGCAC
>DATKBB010000112.1:0-9716 GCA_035514295.1 Candidatus Limnocylindria bacterium
GCCTTTCAATGCGGTCACAATGTCGCCATGTCCGCGCGCACGTCCTCCCGGCCGCCCGCCGGCGTCATCGTGCTGCTCGCCTATGGACTGGCGCTGCTCGTGCTGCTCTCGCTCAGCCTGCCGCTCGTCGTCGACCAGGCAATCGAGGCGCCCATCTCGGTGCTGGGCCTGCTATGGATGCTGCTGCTGGCCTACCTCATCTTCACCATCACGCTCACCCTCCAACGCAAGCGGGCCGCGTGGGGCCTGGCACTCGGGCTGGCCTCACTCAGCCTGCCCCTGATCCTGTTGCTGCTGTGGTGGGGAGGCCTGCCCGGCGCCGGGCTGGGCTTGCTGCTTGCGGCGATCCTCTTCCTCAGCCTGCGTGGGCGGCGCGTACGCGCCTGGTTCAGCGAGCCCTGATAGGCTGTTGGCCCAGGCGTCGCGGTCCCGCGGCGTCCTCCCTTCTGTGCGGAGCATTCGTCAAACGTGGCCAAACGAAGCCGTCAGCGCGACCCCGTCAACGACTCACCCGTCCGGACCAGCCGGAGTACGCCCCGCACGTCACGCCGGTCTCCTGCCCGCAAGGCACGCGAGCAGACGTTTCTCGAACGCTACAGCGGCCTGCTCATCGTGGGGCTCGGCGCGGCGGGTGTGCTGGTCATCTTCTTCTTCCTCTTCCAGGGCGGCGCGCGCGGTGCGTATGCGTGCGAATCCCTGCTGACGCCCGGGCCGGTGGAGAGCGTCACGCCCCGACCGGTGACACCCAGCCCCGTCCTGAGTCCGTCGCCGTCGCCGGCGGAGTCGCCCGATCCCGACACCTCGCCCGATCCCGACACCTCCCCGTCGCCGGCCGATTCACCCAGCCCGCAGCCATCGCCCACGGCCAGCCCAAGCCCCCAGCCGGACCCCACTCCTCGGCTGGGCTTCACCACCCCCAACCTGGGCCAGCTGCACGTGCGGGATCCCGGCCAGACCATCGTCTACGGTTTCTGCCCGCCGACGTCAGGCGACCACTGGAACATCTCCAATGTTGGGCCCATCCGGGCCGGCTTCTACACGCAGAACGAGGAGCGCCCGCCGGGCGGCTGGGTACACAACCTGGAGCATGGCTACGTCGTGGCCCTCTACCGCTGCTCGTCGGACGACGACTGCCCTTCCCAGGTCGAGCTCGACCTGTTGCGCCGCTTCACGGAGGAGGCGCCCGGATCGAGCGTCAACCCGGCCTGCTCGAGCAAGGTCATTGCGGCGCGCTTCGACGAGATGTCGACGCCCTACGCCATGGTCGCCTGGGGGCGGGCGCTGCTGATGGACGAGTTCGATCTCGACACGGCCTTCACCTTCGCGGAACAATGGATCGACCATGAGCTCGTTCCCGAACGCGGACTCTGCTGAGGCGACTCGCCGCCGATGAGCGCCCGGCCGGCGTCGGAGCTGGACGCTCCCGCCGTGGGCACGACCATGCGCGCGCTGGTCAAGGAGGCGGCCGGGCCGGGTGCAGCGCTGCGCGAGGTGCCGGTTCCTGAGCCCGGACCGGGTGAGCTGCTCATCCGCGTGGAAGCCGCCGCCGTCTGCGGCACGGACGTCCACATCGAGCGTTGGCACGATTGGGCAGCCGAAAACTTCGGCCCTCCGCCGATGATCTTCGGGCATGAGATGGCCGGCGTCGTGGTAGGTCATGGTCCCGGCGCCGGGCGCATCAGGCTGGGCGAGACGGTGGCCGCCGAGACCCACATCGTCGATTGGACCTGCTATCAGTGCCGCACCGGGCGGGCGCATGTCTGCCAGTCGCTGCGCATCCTGGGCGTGCATCGGCCGGGCGCCTTCGCCCAGTACGTCGTGCTGCCGGAGCCGAACGCCTGGGTCTTCGAGGGGCTGCCCTTTGACATCGCCGCCCTCCAGGAACCCTTGGGCAACGCCGTCCACGCCTGCTTCGTTGACGAGATCGCCGGCCAGAGCGTGGCCGTGATGGGTTGCGGGCCGATCGGGCTGATGGCCATCGCCGTGGCCCGCATGGCCGGCGCGCGGCGCGTCTTTGCCACGGACATCTCCGCCGGACGGCGCGAGATGGCCGCTCGCCTGGGCGCCGACGTCGTGCTCGAGGCCGGCCAGGATGTGGTCCAGCGCCTGCGGGACGAGACGGACGGCGACGGCGTGGACGTGGTGCTCGAGATGTCCGGCTCGGAGGCGGCGCTGCACCAGGGCCTGGCCGCGCTGACTAACGGCGGTCGAGTCTCCCTCCTGGGAACTCACAGCCGGCCGATCACGCTGGACCTGTCGGAGGAGGTCATCTTCAAGGGGGCGCGCCTGCACGGCATCACCGGCCGGCGCATGTTCGACACGTGGTATCGCAGCACGGCGCTGCTCGAGGAAGGGCTGGACCTGGCCCCGCTGATCACCCACCGCCTGCCACTGTCCGAGTACCAATCGGCCTTCGAGCTGGTGGCCTCCGGCCAGGCCATCAAGATCGTGCTGCTGCCGCAGGAGGAATGAGCAAGCAACGGCGGCATGCGGCGGATCGCCGCAGGCCGACGCTTTGCGGGAAGCAGCGGCCGAAGGCCGTCTGCGGAGGGAAAATGAACACATGAAGACCGCCCGACGCGATCCCCTGGCCTACCTCGCCGACGAGCTCGAGGAGCTGCGCCGGCAGAACTTGTACCGACCGCTACGCGTGCTCAGCGGCCCGCAGGAGCCGCACGCCACGATGGACGGCAAGCCGCTGATCAGTCTCTCGTCGAACAACTACCTCGGCCTGGCCACCCACCCGCGGCTGGTCGAGGCCGCGCTGGACGCCGTGCGCGAGCTGGGCGTCGGTTCGGGCGCCGTGCGGACCATCGCCGGCACGATGGAGCTTCACGAGGAGCTCGAGCGCCGGCTGGCCGCCTTCAAGCACACCGAGGCGGTGCTCACCTTCCAGAGCGGCTTCACGGCCAACAGCGGCGTCATCCCCACGATAACGACCGATGACGACCTGATCGTCTCCGACGAGCTCAACCACGCCTCCATCATCGACGGCGTGCGGCTGTCGAAGGCCTCGCGCGCGGTCTTCCCGCACCGTGACGTCGACGGGCTGGAGAAGGTGCTGCGCGACGCGCGCGAGAAGGGCGGCGCCAAGGGCGCCTACCGCCACATCCTGGTCATCACCGACGGCGTCTTCTCGATGGACGGCGACATCGCGCCGCTGGCCGACATCTGCACCGTCGCCGAACGCTACGAGGCGGCGGTGATGGTGGACGACGCGCATGCCTCGGGCGTGCTGGGCCGCAACGGCCGCGGCACCGTCGATCACTTCGATCTCCACGGCCGCGTCGACATTCAGGTGGGCACGCTGTCCAAGGCGGTCGGGGTGCTGGGCGGTTATGTGGCCGGGACGCAGGCGCTGCGCGACTACCTCATCCAGCGCTCTCGGCCGTTCCTCTTCTCGACCTCCCATCCGCCGGCCGTGGCCGCCGCCTGCCTGGCCGCCATCGACGTCATGGAGCAGGAGCCGGAACGCATCGATCGGCTGTGGGCGAACACGCGCTTCTTCAAGGCCGGCCTGGCGGGGATGGGCTTCGATACGGGTGTATCGGAGACGCCCATCACGCCGGTCATCGTGGGCGATTCGGGAGTGGCGGGGCGGATGAGCGAGCGGCTGGCTGAGCTGGGTGTTTTCGCCCAGGCGGTGGTCTACCCCACCGTCGCGCTGGACAAGGCGCGCATCCGGACCATCGTCAGCAGCGAGCACTCACGCGAGGACCTTCAGGTTTGCCTCGACGCGCTCGCGACCGCCGGTCGCGAGCTGCGCCTTATCTGAGGTGGG
Source organism: Candidatus Limnocylindria bacterium (assembly GCA_035514295.1). Lineage (GTDB taxonomy): Bacteria > Chloroflexota > Limnocylindria > Limnocylindrales > CSP1-4 > JALYGJ01. The sequence goes on from DATKBB010000112.1 coordinate 3,782, forward strand.
TGTTGCGGCCGGCGCTCGCTGGGTGTGCCTCGACGTGGGCGAGACCCTCGTCGACGAGACGCGCGTGGCCGACACGTGGGCCGAGGTTCTCGGCGTCACGCGGCTGACCTTCTCTGCCGCCTTCGGGGCGGTGCTGGCCCGCGGCGGTTTGCACCGGGAGGCGTTCGAGCTGCTGGGCGGTCGGGACTGGGAACGTCACCTGCCCGAGTTTGCCGAAGCCTACGGCGCCTTCCGTCAGAACGACCTCTACCCGGACACCTTGCCCACGCTCGACGCCCTGCGGGGACGGGGCTACCGCCTGGCCATCGTGGCCAACCAGCCCAGCCAGCGAACCGCTGAGTTGCGCGCCCTGGGCGTGCACGCCGACGTCATGGCCATGAGCGACGAAATGGGCCTGCACAAGCCCGATCCCGCGTTCTTCACACGCGCTCTGGAGCTGATGGGCGATCCCGATCCAGCCGAAGTGGCCTACGTGGGCGATCGGGTGGACAACGACGTCAGACCGTCGGCGGCGGCGGGCATGCGGGCGGTATGGCTTCGCCGTGGGCCGTGGGGCGTGATCGAGCAGTCAGTGCCGCCAGAGGCCGTGCTCGTCGTTGACTCTCTTGAGGAGTTGGTCGAGCGAATCGAGTCCGTCTGGGCGGCGCAGGTCGTCACGTGAAGCTGACCGTCGTCGGTTGCGCCTCGGCCTACACCCGCCGACCGGGGCAGGCATCGTCCTGTTATCTCGTCGAGCACGAGGGGCGAGCGGTGCTGCTCGACATGGGCCAAGGCAGCTTCGCCGAGCTGGCCCGCTACCGCGCAGCAGAGGAGCTGGGCGGTGTGCTGGTCAGCCACCTGCACGCCGACCACCTGGTGGACCTCATCCCGCTGCGCCACTACCTGCGCTACGAGGCGAGCCTGGATGGCCGCGTGAGACTGCACGGCCCGGCGGAGCTGCGCCTCCGCTTCGAGCAGTTCCAGGCGGAGGCTGGCTTCATGGATCCTCTGCCCGGCGACGGGCTCGAGCCCGGCGTCTTCGAGCTGGCCGGTTTGCGGGTCGAGGCCCGCCACGTCACGCACATTGAAGACAGCTACGCCTTCAGGCTGACGCCAGCCGGCGGGCCCGATCGACCGGGGCTGGTCTACTCCGGCGACTGCGCCCGAGCAGACGACCTGCTGCCCCTCCTGCACGAGGGTGACACGCTGCTCTGCGAGGCGGCCTTCGGCGCCGGACCAGGTGGGGGCGGCGGGCACCTCACCGCTCAGGAAGCCGCGCGCGTGGCCGCCCAGGGCGGCGTGGCCCGGCTGGTCCTGACCCACATCCTGGACCGCCACGACTCCGAAGCGGCAAAGCGGGCCGCCGAGGACCGGCTCGGGCGCGAGGTGCTGCTGGCCCAGCCTGGGCTCACGCTGGACGTCGGCTGAGCGCCCAATCCACTAACCTCTGCTGCCCATGACTTCGAGCCCAGCCCAGTCGGCCCGTGATCTGGCGCGCCACGCGGTGGCGCGTGCGCTGGAGAACGCGCAGGCCGAGGGTGCTCTGCCTCAGTTCGGCGATGGCGAGTCGGCGCCGGCGGTCGAAGTCGTCCGGCCGGACAACACCGAACACGGCGACTTGTCCACAAACCTCGCGCTGCAGCTCGCCGGACGGCTCAAGCGGCCGCCGCGGGCCATCGCCGAGGCGCTGGCCGAGAGGGTTACGCTGACCGCCGGCGAAGGTGCCGTCGCGCGCGCCGAGGTGGCCGGGCCGGGCTTCGTCAACCTTTGGCTGGCACCCGGCTACGTCGAAGGTGCGCTGGATGCGGTCCGCCGTGCCGGCAGCGACTACGGCCGTATGCCGGCCGACACGACCCAGAGCATCAACGTCGAGTTCGTCAGCGCCAACCCGACCGGCCCGCTGACCATCGGCAACGCGCGCGGGGCGTTCGTGGGCGACCTGCTCTGCCGCGTGCTGGAAGCCGTGGGGCACGAAGTCACGCGCGAGTACTACTTCAACGACTTCGGCACGCAGGTCGCGAACCTGGGCAAGTCCGTGCTCGCCGTGCGCCAGGGCCAGCCGCTTCCCGACGACGGCTACCGCGGCGACTACGTCAACGAGCTCGCGGCGGCCGTGCCCGCCGACGTCTGGGCGCAGGCGCAGGCCGAGCCTGAGCGCGCAGGCTGGATCCTGGGCGAGTGGGCGTCCGAGCGCGTGCGCGCGGGCATCGAGGCGAGCCTCGAGCACCTCGGTGTCCACTTCGACGTCTGGAAGAGCGAAGGCTCGCTGCACCGCGAGGGCTGGGTGGAGCGCGCAGTCGGTCGGTTGCGCGAATCGGGCCATGCGTACGAGCAGGAAGGCGCGCTGTGGTTCCGCTCGACCGACTACGGCGACGATAAGGACCGCGTCGTCATCCGCTCCAACGGCCAGCCGACCTACCTGGCGGCCGACGTGGGCTACCTCATCGAAAAGTTCAGTCGCGACTTCGACCGGCTGATCTACATCTGGGGCGCCGATCACCACGGCACGGTCGCCCGACTGCGCGGTGGGGCCCAGGCACTGGGCTTCGACCGCGAGCAGGTGCACGTGCTACTCATTGCCTGGGTGCGTTTCGTGCGCGAGGGGCGCGAGATCTCGATGTCCAAGCGCTCGGGCGAGTTCATCACGCTCGACGAGCTGCTGGCCGAGGTGGGCGTGGACGCCGCGCGCTGGTTCTTCGCCTCGCGCTCACCGTCAACCGGCATCGACTTCGACATCGAGCTGGCCCGCAAGCAGTCGAACGAGAACCCGGTCTACTACGTGCAGTACGCCCACGCGCGGATCAGCTCGATCCTGCGCAAGGCCGCGTCCGAGGGCTTGGCACCGGCGCCGTCGCTGGTCGACGCGCTGGAGGGCGACGAGGTGTCGCTGGGGCTGGCAAAGGAGCTGCTGCGCCTGCCCGACGTGGTTCGCGATGCAGCCCAGGCCCACGAGACCCAGGCCATCACCACCTACGCCACCAGCCTGGCCACCACCTTCCACGCCTTCTACCGCGACCGACGTGTGGTCGACGCGGACGATCCGTCGACGTCCGGCGTCCGCCTCGCGCTGGTAGACGCCACGCGCATCACGCTGGCCAACGCGCTGGGCCTGCTGGGCATCTCGGCACCGGAGTCGATGTAGGCGAGGCCTTGCGGGTGGCCCACAGCCCACTTAGCGCTCGCAATGTGACTGCCAGTCACATAACGCGGTCAACCCAGCCCTTAACGAGGTCGCGGAGCGGCGCGTCCGACCCTGCAGCCGCACGGCCAAGCACGACTTCGAGGAAGCGCAGCCTCGACTGCCCTCCGGCATGCCTCTTATCCCGCGCCAAAACCAGTTATGTGACTGTGGGGCACATCGGTGACCCGAAGGGAGCCCGCGGGACTGCGGACCGCAGTTCGCGGCCGCTTGCTTTACTCCCCCAGCGCCGCCGTGAGCGCGTCCAGCGTGGCCTGATCGTCGGCCAGCACGAGACGCACCGTCTGCGGGCCGGCGTCCACGATCTCGGACGCGCCGCCCAGCGTGCCCTGCAGCTCCCCCGCGCGAGCCAGGAACTCGTCGGCATCCTCGGGCGTGTCCCACTCGATCTGCCAGGCGATGGCCCAGCCGCCGTCGGTGTGCTCGTACATCGCCAGCCGGTCGCCACCCCAACCGGCGGCCGCCTCGGCGTGTGGCTGAACGGGCAGCTCACCGGGCACAGCAGCCGGTGTGGGGTCCTCGCCCGCACCAACCCAGACCTGGATGTTGAGCTCGCCCATCGTCTGGGTATAGCTCTGCGTCCAGCCGACGCCCAGGCCGGCCGCCAGGTCGGGGAGCATGACCTCCACGGGCGCCTCGCCGGCGAAGTACTTGTCCGGATGCAGGATCTGCTCCGTGCTGACCGGCGGCGTGCGCAGCGTCTCGTTGATCGGCCCCCAGCTGAACTGCTGGCTGAAGACGGCCAGCGAGAACATCAGGCCGTCGGCGTAAGGGAACTCGAGCTGCCGGCGAAGGATGGGGGGCATCGACTCGAGCAACTCCAGATCGGTCGGGTTGAGCGAATCGCCAATGGTCAGCATCTCGCCCGGAATGTTGGCGAAGCCCCACTGGAACATCACCAGCGAGGCATCGCCCTCGATGGCGGCCAGCTGGGCCAGCGCCGCGTCGCCCTCCGACGGGTCGGTGATGCGCGTGCTCTCCAGGTCGAAATGCTGGTCTTGCAGCGCGTGCGTGTACTCGTGGGCCACGACCAGCTTGTCGAAGGCGCCCAGCGTCTGCGGCTCGCCGATGATGTAGAAGGTGCCCGTGTCCGGCCGGTAGAAGGCGGCCACCTGGCTGCCGTACAACTCAAGGATCGTCTCGCGCAGGTCCAGGTCCTCGGGCAGCAGGCCGAGGCGCTTGAGCAGCCGCTCCTCGGTGCCCAGCGCCTCTGGGTCGGTCTCATCGTCGATCAGGTCCTGCAGGTCCGTCTGGAATTCCTCGCGCGAGACGAACTCGTAGGGCACGTCGGCCAGCGGCTCCAGCTGCCGCAAGGGCGGAATCTGGGCCACTATCGCGTCGATCTCGGCCCGCACGCCGTCGTCCGGCGCGCCCCAGGGGCTGGCCGGTGGGCTGGGCGAGCCGACCGGTGAGCCGCCGGGGCTGGCGGACGGGCTGGCCGGGGCGGACGTGGAAGGAGCAGTGGGTGACCGGCCGGGAGTGGGGCTGACGACCGCCGCCGGCGTGGGGCTGGGCGAGGCAGCCGGGCCACCACCGCCCAGCAACAGCCAGACAGCCAAGCCGGCCACCACGACGAGGGCGATCCCCAGCGAGGCCCACGGCCAGATCGGGCGCGCGGGCTGGGGCGGCGGCGTGTAAACCGGCCCCAGGCCGCTCGGTCCGCTCATCGCTTCAGATTGTGCCAGCGCAAGCGTTCGGCCGAGGTCGCCCGAATGATGTTCGTTTCTTCACCGACTAGGGGCTGGTGCCTTCACGCTCCATCCGTAATCTGATCACTGCGGAACCGTGAAGCATCGCTTCCTGTTCCCTCTCCCTCCCTCAGAACGGGGGGCGCCGATTGGGCAGGCGCCCCCCGTTCGTTTTCCGGCCGTTGTGCGGCCGGCCGACGCTCCTACAATGGCGTCGATGGAGATCATTTCCTTCGGTGACACCTGCCTCCGCCTGCGCGGCCGCGAGGGAGTCGTGGCGGCCGATGCCTTCACCAGCATCGTCGGACCCACCGGTCGCGGGTTGACCGCCGACATTGCGACGTACAGCCGCGCCGACGACGGTCGCCCGACGCTCGGCCTCGACAAGGGCTCAAAGAAGGGCGCCCGCAGGCGGATCGACGGCTCGCCCGTCCCGACCAGCCTGGAATCCGCCTTCCTGCTCGAGTCTCCCGGCGAGTACGAGGTGCACGAGGTCCTGATGACCGGCGTGCGCACCTTCCGCGACGAGAGCCGGGGCAGCGAGCGCGGCTTCAACACCTGCTTCGTCTACGAGCTCGACGGGCTGCACCTGATCCACCTCGGCGACATCGGCCACCTGCTCAACGAGGACATGCTCGAGGAGGTGGGCACGGTCGACGTGGCCTGCGTGCCGGTGGGTGGCTCGCTGCCCGTCGCGCGTGCCGCCGAATTGGTCGCGCAACTCGATGCCAAGCTGATCGTGCCGATGCCATTCAGCGGCAACGGTGCCGGCGAGGGGGACCTACGGCGATTCCTGCACGAGATGAGTGTCCAAGACACGGAGCCGGTGCCCAAGCTGAGCGTGACCATCTCGTCGCTGCCGCAGGAAGCGACGGTCGCCCTGCTCGAGCCGCGCGCCCGCAGCTGAGGCTCAGGCCGCCTCGTAGGCCGGTCGGCCGCGCTTGATGACGGTGCGCGCGAGGTTGGCCCCCAGCCAGTAGGGCAGCAGCTCGTGCGACTCGACCTGCCAGATGACCAGGTCGGCGTGCTTGCCCACCTCGAGTGAGCCGACCGTCGTTGCCACGCCGGC
>DATKBB010000113.1:0-11920 GCA_035514295.1 Candidatus Limnocylindria bacterium
CGCTGGCCACGATCTCCGTCTTCCAGTGACGCGTCTTGCTCTCGTCCTCCCACTGGCGGGTCTGGATGCGGCCCTCGATGTTGACCAGCTGACCCTTGCCCAGGTACTGGCCGCAGATCTCTGCCAGCCGGTCCCAGGTCACCACGTTGTGGTACTCCGACTTCTCCGTGCCGCCGCGGTAATCGTTCGTGGCCACGCTGAACTGCGTGACGGTCTTGCCACTGGCCAGCTTGCGCATCTCCGGGTCGCGCGTCAGCCGCCCGGTCAGCACCACTCTGTTCATGAACTCGACACCTCCTGGCCGGCCACTGCCTGTGGCTCGGCCTGCGTGATCGGCGGGCGGCGGGACTCGACGGGAACCAACTTAACGAACGGCCCTTATGTCGGGCTCACCAGCCAATGCATTCCGCCTTACGCGGAGGTCCGGCGCCGTCAGCGCGAGACGGTCGATCAGTCGGCCGCCTCGTGCCACCACTGGCGGAGCGACGTGCAGCGGCCGCGCTCGTCGAGGGCGGCCACGACCACCCCGTCGATCGCCCGCGCACCGGTCGCCACGCGCCAGTGCGCCACGCCGTAGGTGTCGCCCGCGCCGAGCACCTGCGCCGCGAACGAGACGCCGCGCCACGACTCGAACAGCGCGGCGTAGTGGGCCACGATCGAGCGCCGCCCGCGCAGCAGCTCGGCGAAGGGCGTCGGCTGGAACGTCGCCCCGACCGTGAAGAGCGGGCCGATGGCGCCGGCGTCGGCTGCCTCCCAGGCCTCGCCCAGCCGCGTGACCCAGTCGGTGAAGGCGGCCAGGGCCGACCTGCTGGCCGGCATCAGAAGCGGAACGTGTCCGTCACCCGGCCCGCAAGCTCGTAAAACGTTTCGGCCGCGGGCACCGAGCCCACCGGCGAAGCGTCGATGCTGAGCACGATGGCAATGGTCCGGCCATCGACCTGGAACGCCTGTAGCCGGAAGCGCTCATCGGGATCCGCCCGCCATTGCTCGTCGCCGGTGCCGAAAAGGGCCACCTCCCCTGTCCCAAAGCCCGAGCAGGCGGCCTGCGCCCCGGCGTCCACGGTCAAGTCGACGGACAGCCCGGCCTGCTCGCCAATCTTGACGGGTTCGGCAACCTCCATCTCGAGGAAGGGCACGTTGCTCAGGGCAATCACCAGGTCCTCCGGCGTGCTGCCCGAAAGCGCGGCACCCTCCGGCTGGCACGGGTCGGTGTACAGCGCCTCGATGCGGGCGACGTCCAGCCTGCCCCGCACGTCGCCTTCGTGGAGCAGCCCGACGCCCGCCTCGCCGTGGCGGAACAGCGTCCGACCCTGGTCGGCAATGACGAAGCTGAACGGATGCTCGAAGTCGGACGCGGCGTGCTCACCCAGTGGGAGCGCCCCGATGCGCGCTGGCTGGCCGGGGCTCGCTGGCGGGGCCGAAGGCGCCGGCGGTCGGCCCACCAGGTTCAGACTCAGCGCGGCCAGCGCGGCAACCACGACCAGACCGACCACGGCAGCGACGGGACCGCGTGCAAGGCGGCGCGAACGCGCGGGCAGGGCCGATCCGCTAGGCACGACCGAGAAGAGCTCGACCGGCTCGGTGATGCCCTTCAGGCGCGCCCGGCCGCGCGCCACGAAGTCGACGGGGATGCTTGCCTGGGTGATGCCGCGAACGGTGCCGGTCACGAGCACCTCGCCGGCGGCCGCGGTGGCGCAGACGCGCGAAGCGATGTTCACCGCCGAGCCGATGAAGCCATCGGCCGTCTCGACCGCCTCCCCCGCGTGGATCCCGACGGCAACTCGGAGCGGCCGTTCCGGCCGGGCCCGATTGGCGGCCTCCGCGGAGGCCACTATCGCCAGGCCGCTGGTGACTGCGCTCGACGCGGATGGGAACACGGCATGGAAGCCGTCGCCCTCAACCTTGATCTCGGCGCCGCGGTGCTCCGCGACGGCCGCCCGCGCGATGGCCAGGTAGTCGTCCAGTAGTTCTACGCCGGCCGCGTTGCCCGCCTGCTCGATGAAGCTGGTGTAGCCGCGCAGGTCGGCGAATAGAAAGCAGCGGTAGGTGGCCGAGCCTGCGCTCAGCTCGGCCCCTCGGTCGGTCGACCCGTCAGCCGTCATCGAAGCATCGCCGGCCTGCGAAGGTCAGCGCGCTGCTTCGAGCGGCGGCAGCTCGTGGATCTCGCGCGCCGCGCGGATGCCCGATTCGAGCGAGCCCTGGATCCAGGCGTGGTAGAGCGAGCAGTGCTCGCCGGCAAAGTAGACCCGACCCTCTGGCTTGACGATGTCGTCGTACAGGTTGCTCTGCTGCTCGGGCGCGAACATGGCGAAGGCACCGCGCGCCCAGCGGTCCCCGTACCAGGCGTGCGATGCGCCCACCTCGAACTCGTGCCTGATGCCCGGATGGATGCGCTCGACGTCGTCGAGGGCCTCCTCGATGCGCGTATCGTTGTCCATCGCGCCCCACTGCAGGGCGTCCTGTCCCCAGGTGTAGGAGGCCAGCAGCACGCCGCGAGTGGTGGACGGGTCCGGCGTGGGGTAGTTCAGCCGGCGCACTGGCAGGTCGGTCACGCTGGCGCCGCCGTAGATGCCGTCGCGCTCCTCCCAGATGCGGTGGTGAACCTGGAACAGGATCTTGGTTGAGGCGTGGTAGTTGAGCTGGCGGATGGCGCGGTGCTTGTCGCGGCTGAAGCTCTTCTCGATGTGGCGCAGGACGGAGAAGGGCACCGTGCAGATTGCGTAGTCGCCGCTCAGCGTGAAACTGTCCGGCCCCTGCCGGCAGAACAGCGTGACGGAGCCGGAGTCCTGCTCGATCGCGCGCACCTCCACCCCGAAGCGGACCTCGTCCTGCAACTCGCGGTAGAAGGCGTTGGGCAGCTGGTCCATCCCGCCGGCGATCTCCTGCATGTCGACATAGGCTCCGCCCAGCTCCTCGCGCAGGATCTCGACGACCGCGTTGTGCATGTCCGCCTCTAGGAAATTCATAACCGCGTAGTACTCGATGGCTCCCTCGCTGAAGCCGCGCATCTTCAGGAACTCGTAGAGCGAGTATTCGTCGTACTTGCGCACGATCTCCTCCCACGCCTCGTCGGGGGCGCGGTCGATCATCTCGCGTATATCGGCGATGGCCTCCGCCCACATCGCGTCGGCAGTGCGGCCCTGCTCGTGGGCGGCCAGCTCGAAGGGCAAGCTGCCCGGGTCCGCAGCCGCCTCCTGCGAGGTCATGCGCACTCCGCCCACGTACACGAGGCCCTTGGGGTTGCCCATCATGAACGTGCGCAGGGGCAGGTTGAACAGGCGGCAGTACTCGAGGGTCAGGTTGTGCACGCGCGGGATACGCATGGCGCCGGCCTCGGCGTACAGGCCGGGCGCGAAGTCGCGCAGCGTGTAGATTCGCCCACCAACGCGATTCTGGGCCTCCAGCACGAGCGGCTGGTGACCCTGGCGCTTCAGTTCGAAGGCGGCCACCAGCCCCGCCATCCCGGCCCCGATTACCAGCACGCGCTTGGACGGTTGCGGACGGTGCTCTAAACCCTCGCGCGGGGTGGCCAGCAGCTCGGGCGACTCGGGGATGTTCTCCAGCGGCTGTATGACGCCGGCCTCGGCCAGGCCGTGCTCGGCCTCGTGCGCGGCCTCGCGCTCGGCGGCTCCCCGCTCATCGACCTCGCGCTCTCCCTCGCGTGTCATCGTTGATCCCCTAGTGTGACGTGGCCTGAGTCTAGTCGGCCGAGAGGAACGGGGCGATCTCCTCGCGGCTCATGGCGGCGCCGCGCCGAGCCTGCAGCGCGAACTCCTCCTCGCCCAGCGACTGGCGCGCCTGGCCGGTGACCCTGTCGAAGTGTCCGGCGAGATCCCAGCGCACGGGTGTACCGCGCTCCGCCTCGGCCGCCGAGGCGCCGGCACCAAGGGCAACACGCCGATGGTCGCGGCGAGCCGCGTCGATGCCGGCACGGCAAACGATCAGCGTCTGGTAGACCCACGTTCCCTGGCGCGCCCCGAACTGGCTTGTCAACGAGCTTACGTGACTGGCAAAGGAAGCCGCCGCTGCCGCCGGGTCGGCCCCCAATTCGACCTCGACGGCCGCGAGATATGCGCGATAGACGAGAGCATCCGCGGCCTCCCCGCCCAGCTCGGCGTGCCTGATCGCGGTCAGCCAGGCCTGCCGGCTCGCTTCGATGTCGCCCGCCTGCCACTCGAAGAATGCCCGTTGCTGGCTGACGCCGGCCAAGCCCTGATCCGATCCCAGCGCTCGAGTCGCGGCAACTGCCTCGGCGAACAGCTCACGCGCCTTGGCGGGATCACCGCGTGGGTCCATGTGATGGGCGAGGTTGCCGAGCGCGGCGGCAATCGAGTATCGATCGCCCAGCCGGCGGGCGATGGCCAGCGCTTCCTGCACCAGCTCGGTGAAGAGCTCGTTGTTGGCTCCGGCGCGTCCGTGGTGGAAGCGCGCGACGGCAAGCGAGATGTAGGCGGTCGCATATCGCGGGTACTCGATGAGCGGGCCAGGGTCAGTGCCTTCGGCGTCCAGCTCGCGGAAGAGCTCGATCGCCTGCTCCAGGTCGGCCTCTGCGTCGTCGAACTTGCCTGCTTCGTCGCGCAGCCGACCGCGCGCCGTGAGCATCCGCGCGCGAGTCAACCTGTCGGCGGTAGCCCAGGCGTCCACGAGCGCGCGGTCCAGCCAGGACAGCGACTCCGACCAGCCCGCGAACCGTGCAAATCCGATCGCGATCTCGAGAGCTGCAGCAGGCTGGCCGGCCTCCAGGGACCACGTCATCGCTTGGCGGAGGTTGTCCGAGTCAGCATCGACCCGCCGGTGCCAGGCCACCTCGTCGGGTCCGAAGGCGTGCTGGGACGCCGCCGCGGACAACTGTCGATAGTAGGCGGCATGGCGACCGCGTACGACGTCTCCCTCCACTGCCTCGTCGAGCCGATCACGGGCGTACTGCCGGATCGTCTCGAGCAGCCGGTAGCGCACCTCGCCGGCCTCGTCCTCGGCCAAGAGCAGCGACTTGTCGACGAGTGCGGGCAGCAACTCGAGGACGTCTGCGGCAACGTCGTCCCGGGTGGCTACCGCGACGGCGGCCTCGTACGAAAAGCCGCCCTGAAACACCGACAAGAGGCGGAAGAAGCGGCGCTCGGCCTCGCTCAGCAACCGGTACGACCATTCGATCGTGGCTTTCAGCGTCTGCTGACGCGGGAGCGCAGTCCGGCTGCCGCCGGTCAGCAGCCTAAAGCGCTGGTCGAGCAACTCGGCCAGCTTCTCGGGGCTGAATGCTCGGAGCCGGGCAGCAGCGAGCTCGAGTGCCAGCGGCATGCCGTCCAATCGACGGCAGATCTCCGTCACGGCCCTTACGTTATCGACTTTCAGCTGAAATCCCGGCAGGACGGCGTTCGCCCGCTCGCTGAAGAGCCGAACGGCGTCGTATGTCGCCAGAGCACCTGGATCGCCGGCATCCTCGTCCGCGGGTAGCGACATCGAGCGCAGGCCGTAGACGACCTCGCCCGCCACGCCCAGCAACTCGCGGCTGGTGGCCACGATGCTCACATCGGGCGCTGCCGCGACGACTGCTGAAACGAGGTCGGCGGACGCATCCAGCAGGTGCTCGCAGTTGTCCAGTATGAGCAGGGCGCGGGCCGTCGCCAGACTCGCGATGATTGACTCGCGCGTGCCGACACCACGGCCCTGGCTGACACTGAGCGCGTCGAGCAGTGCGCCGTCGACGAGATCGGGATCGGTCACCCCTCCAAGCTCGACGAGCCATACGCCGTCCCGGCAGTCGGGCAGCAGTTCGGCGCCTGCCTGAACGGCGAGCCTCGTCTTCCCCGAACCACCGACGCCTGTGATCGTCAACAGCCGGTTCCGACGCAGCAGATCCAGCACCTCGGCGAGCTCAGCGTGGCGTCCAACGAAGCTCGTCGTCTGCACGGGCAGGTTGTTGCCCGTGCCCTCGAGCGTTCTGGGCGGCGCGAAGTCCCGCCGCATCCCCGGCGCGATCAGCTGATGGAGCCGCTCCGAGCGCGTGAGGTCCTTCAGCCGATGCTGACCCAGGTCGAGCAACTGGAGCTCGTCGGGCAATCCGTCGGCCGACAAGAGGCGCGCGGTCTCGGAAACCAGCACTTGCCCGCCGTGGGCCGCCGAAGCAACCCGCGACGCGCGGTGAACGTCCAACCCGAGCATTCCCTCCGCATCGCGGCGGGCCTCTCCCGCATGGACGCCGATGCGTGCCGCAACGTCAGCGTCAGGCGGCCAAGCGTGCCTACCCAGGGCTTGCTGTGCCCGGGCGGCCGCCCTGATTGCCGCTGCCGCAGTGGGAAAAACGAGGAACAGGCCGTCGCCCTCGCGGTCGACCACCTCGCCGCCTTCCGGCGCCGCGGCCTCCGCGAGGAGCAACCGATAATCGCTCAGGACCTCGCCGTAGCGCTCCGCACCGAGCGATGCGAGCAGACGCGTGGAGCCTTCGAGATCTGCGAAGAGGAAGGCGACCGTCGCGGGCGCCCTCGACCCGAACTCTAGAGAAGCCACTGGCGCCCATGATATGGGCCGCCGTCACCTTTGCGACGGATACCTTCCCGACGGCCTTGGCGCGCGACGCTCAGGCCGGCACCGACTCGAAAACTGCCGGGGCCTCGTGCACCTCTTTCGCCGCTCTGATGCCGGACTCGAGCGCACCCTGGATCCAGGCGTGGTACAGCGAGGTGTGCTCGCCCGCGAAGTGGATGCGCCCTTCCGGCGCGATGATCGCGTCGTGCAGGCGGGTCTGCTGCTCGGGCTCGAAGAGCGCGAACGCGCCGCGCGCCCAGGGATCATCGTACCAGCTGTAAAGGTGGCCCACCTCGAACTCTGTGCGGATGGTGGGATGAATCTTGGCCACATCCTCGAGAGCCTGCTCGATGGCATCTTCCTCGCCCATCGCGTCGTAGCGCAGCGCGTCCTGGCCCCAGGTATAGGAGGCGAGCAGCGTGCCGCGCTCGTCGTCCGGATCGCTGAAGGATGGGTAGCAGATGCGCCGGATGGGCAGGTCGGTGGTGGTCGTGCCGCCGATGATGCCGTCTTCTTGCTCCCAGAATCGGCGCCTCACCTGGAACAGGATCTTGGACGAGGCGTTGTAGTTCAGCTCGCGGATCGCCTTCTGCTTGGGACGCGAGAGGGGAATGCCCAGCACCTCTATGTCGCGCAGCACGGAGAAGGGGATGGCGCAGATGGCGTAGTCGCCGCTGACCGTGAAGCGGCCGGCCGGTCCGCGATAGTGGACGGTCACCCGCTCGTCGGTCTGCTCCAGCGAGGTCACCTCCGCCCCGAAGCGGATGTTCGGCTTGAGTTGCCGGTAGAAGGCGTCGGGCAGCAGGTCCATGCCGCCCACGATCTCCTGCATGTCCTCGAACGAGCGGCCGACCACCTCGCGCAATTGCTCGACGACGGCATCGCCCATGTTGGACTCCCGGAAGCTCATCACCGCATAGAGCTCGATGGCCCCCTCGCTGAAGCCACGCATGACCAGGAAGTCGCGCGTCGAGTATCTGTCGTACTCGTGGAGGAGGTCGTCCAGCGAATCGACCCCGCCGGCCTCATAGCGCTGGCGGAACTCGCTGGTGGCTTCGTTCCACAGCTCCGTCCAGGTCTTGCCGTGCTCGTGCTCGGCCAGCTCGAACGGCAGCCGTTCGGGGTGCGCGTCCGCCTCTGCCCCGCTGAGGCGGCCGCCGTTGATGCAGACGAGCGTCCGGGGATTGCCCATCACGAAGGGCCGCAGCTCCAGGCCGAAGAGCTCGCAATAGGCGAGCGTCAGGTCGTGCACGCGCGGGATGCGCATGGCGCCCGCCTCGGCGTACAGTCCGGGCGCGAAGTCACGGATGGTGTGCACTCGGCCGCCGACCCTGTCCTGCGCCTCCAGCACCAGCACGTCGTGGCCCTGGCGCTTTAGCTCGAAGGCGGCCACCAGGCCGGCGACGCCCGCGCCCAGCACGATCACACGCTTGGGGGCCTGCGGCCTGTCCTCCAGCCCGTGCCGGGGAGTAGCCATGACCTCCGGCGGCGGCGGTGTCGCGTTGAGCGGCTGCGGATCGGCGGGCGTCCCCTCGGTGGTCATGCTCCCCTCACGGCGTGCGACGGATGCGACAGTTCGCCGGCCGAGTCTAGCGCGCCGGCAGGTGGTCCTGCGCCTCGTGTTTCCGACGCGCGCGATGACCGATGACCTGGCCCGCACCCGCCGCCGAGGACTGAGCGACCCCGCTTTGCCGCGTCATGAAACGAAGACGCGGAGATGGTGGATCAGCAGGCGCTCTTGGCCAGGTGGTTTGCCACGTCGAGAGAAGGCCCGGCGGCAACTGGCCGGCAAGTGGCGGATAAGCGGGTGATGAAGCCTGCCTGCTTTCCTGATATGGCAATGTCACCAAGCAAGCTTCGCCAGCCAGCGTCCGGGAGGCTCACCGCAACCCTCAGGCGAGTGACTGTCGTGCTGGGCCGCGAAGCTTTCGACGAGCGAACGTCAAAGGGCTGGACCCTCCGCGAGGTGGCCGGCAAGGCGGGTCTGTCCGTCTCGACTGCGCACAGAGTGGAGACTGGGCAACCCGTCTCCATCGGGGCTTATCTGCGCGTCGCCGTGGCCCTTGGCCTGGACCCCGATTTCGCGCTGCGCCGTCGCCCGGCGACGACACAGCGTCAGGCTGACCCCGTGCACTCGGCAATGGGCGAGGTCGAAGCGACGGTGCTCAGGTCACCTGCTCACGTGCTCCTGCTCGACGAGCCATATCAGCACTACCAGTTCGCCGGCCGAGCGGATGTCGCGGTGATCGACCGTGACGCCAGGGCGCTGCTTCACATCGAGAACCGAACACGTTTCCCAGACTTGCAGGCGTTCGCCGGAGTGTGGAACGCCAAGCGCGCGTACCTGGCGCCGGAGCTCGCCCGGCGCTACGGCGTGGCGGGCGGATTCACGAGCGTCGACCACGTCGTCGTCGCGCTCTGGTCGGCTGAGGTCCTGCATACCCTTCGGCTGCGTCTGCAAACGTTCAAATCCCTATGCCCGGACGAGCCGGACGGCTTCGCCTCGTGGTGGGCGGGCGGAGCGCACCCGGAGCCGGGCGTGCGTAGCACTCTGGTTGTGTTCGATCCGCTGGAGGGTCAGCGGCGAACACGCCGTCGCTGGATCGGGCTCGATCAGCTGGACGGGGCGGACGGGCGCTACCGGGGCTATGCCCATGCCCTCGAGGCCCTTCGTCGCGGGGGCCTGGCCTGACCAAAGGCAGAGTGGCGTCAGGCCGCTCGCGGTATCGCGGCACGAGTGGGCGTGACACGCGCCATTGCCGGATGACGTGACAGTGCGCCCGTCCAGCCGCCTCTAAGCGGCGGTTAGAGGAGGACATTCCCATCGTGCGGGAAACGGGCTCGCCAAGGCCCCGTGGAGGCCGCGTGGAGCACCACGCCGTCCCGCTTCACGGGAAACTCGCGGGCGCGGCGCCGCTCAGCCCTTGAACAGCTCGCGCCGTGGAAGTCCGGTGCGACGGGCGACTTCTTTGGCGGCCGACGATCTGCTCCAGCCCTCCCCCACCAGCTGCTCGACCTGCTCCAGGCCGGCGGGCAGCTCGACTGTCGTGCCGGCCTCCTCGCTCGCCGCCCCGGCCACGACGATGGTCACCTCGCCGCGTGGCGGCTCCCTCGTCGCGCGGTCGGCCAGCTCGCCGAGCGTGCCCCGCCAGACCTCCTCGTGCAGCTTGGTCAGTTCGCGGCAGAGTGCGGCGGGGCGGTCCGCGCGGCAGGCGGCGGCCAGATCGGCCAGCGTGGCGGCCGCCCGGTTGGCCGCCTCGAACAGGACGGTCGCGCGGTCATCCGCGGCGAGGCGCGCCAGGCGCTCCCGCCGCTCGCGGCCGCGCCTGGGCAGGAAACCCTCGAAGCTCCAGCGCGGGGCCAGAATGGCGCTGGCCACCAACGCGGCGAGTGCGGCCGAGGCTCCCGGGATGGGCACCACGCGTCCGCCCCGCCGAGCCCACTCCGCCACCAGCTCGGCGCCCGGGTCGCTGACCAGTGGCGTGCCGGCGTCGGTCACCAGGGCCAGGTCCGCGCCCGAGGCCAGGTGAGCCAGCAACTCGTCCCGCCGGCGGGTCTCGCTGCGCGCGTGGTAGCTGATCAGGCGCGTCTCGATCCCGTGGCGGGCCCAGAGCCGGCGGCTGAGCCGCGTGTCCTCTGCCGCCACCAGCGGCACGCTGCGCAGCACCTCCAGCGCGCGCAGCGTGATGTCGCCCAGGTTGCCGATGGGCGTGGCAACGATGTAGAGCGCGCCGCCCTTGTCACCCTGATCGTGGCGCTGGGATCTGCCGGCACTTTCCACGATCAGAGAATGTGCGAGTCGTCAGCGGGAGGCTGGCAGCTCCACGGTGCGGCGTCGGCAGCTCCGCCGTCGCGGTGCGGTGCACGAACATATCCCGCCGGCGCCCCGGTGAGGCGCAGAACTCGCGGCTTCCTGCGATCCTGTTCGCTCATCGTGCAAAGCTCGGCTCCAGGCCAGGGCGGGGCATGAACAGACCGCACGGGGCCGGCGCTAGGACGCTGCTGGCGGACCCGGCCGGCGGCGCGGGTACAGGTAGTCGACGCCCGGAGTGCGCAGCGTCAGCTTGGCCACCGGCGGGGTCTGGCGCTTGAACTCGGAGCCGGCCATCAGGGCCTGCACGCGGCGGATGTCGTCGGCGGTGAAGCCCATCTCGCGCAGCTGGTCGTCCGTCCGTCGCCGGTCGACCATCCAGTACAGCAGCCGGTCGACATCGGCGTAGATGAAGCCCACCTCCTGCTCATCGGTCTGGCCAGGCCACAGGTCAGCCGACGGCGCCTTGGTCAGGATGGCGTCGGGCACGCCCAGCTCGGCGGCCAGCTGACGCACCTGGCTCTTGTACAGGTCGCCGATCGGGTCGAAGGCGCAGGCGTTGTCGCCGAAGACGGTCGTGTAGCCCAGCAGCGCCTCGGTCTTGTTGCCCGTGCCGGCCACCAGCCCCCGCCACACGACGGAGTGGTCGTAGAGCACGGCCATGCGCGCCCGAGCGGCGAAATTGCCCCGGCGCAGCCGGCTAACCTCCTGCCCATCGGCCAGGGCGGTCTCGAAGTAGCCGTCGACGACGGGCGTGATGTCGACCAGCGCGCTGGCGCAGCCCAGCTCAGCCACGACGGACTCCGCGTCGGCCCGCGAGGCGTCCGACGAGGTGCGGTAGGGCAGCAGCAGGCAGAGCAGGTTCCGGGCGCCGGCGGCCTCGGCCACCAGGTAGGCCACCAGCGCCGAGTCGATACCGCCCGACAGGCCCAGCACGACACGCTCGAAGCCGGTCTGGCGCAGCTGGCCGCGGATGAACTCGGCGATGATCCGGCGCGCCACGCCGGTGTCGATGAGCAGCTCCTCGGGTAGCTCGTAAGGCAGCTCCTGGCCGGCCGGCACGCTGGTCATGGGGCGCTCTCCACGTGCTCCTCGCGCGGGGGCGTCCCGGCACGCTCGTGGAGCATGCGCTCGAGCTGGCGTAGCACCAGCTCCGGGCGCTCGTCGCGCAGCAGCGGCAGCGCGATGCGTTCGCGCCGCACATCGTCCAGGTCGATGGTCGCCTCGTACAGCCCTTCTTCGTGCAGCGGCGCCGAGAAGAGCACCTCACCCGCCGGATCGATGACCTGTGAGCCGCCCCAGAAGGTGATCGCCTCTTCTACGCCCACGCGGTTGACGAAGACAACGAAGGTGGTCGTCAACTGGGCGTAGGCGCGCATCAGCCTGCCCCATGAACCCGCCGTGCCCAGCCCAGCCTCGCGCCGCGCAGCCACGTCGCGGCCCGGCGAGGACGAGATGTTGATCAGGATCTGGGCCCCATCGAGGGCCAGCAGGTAGGGCGTGGGCAGGTGCCAGAAGTCCTCGCAGATGCAGATGCCCAACAACACGCCCAGACGCGAAGGCACGGCCCGCAGCTGGTCACCCTGG
>DATKBB010000114.1:0-9564 GCA_035514295.1 Candidatus Limnocylindria bacterium
GGAGATCACCGCTGAGGGCGACACGATCATCTACGGCGAGACGCTCATCGATCCGTGGGAAGAGGGCGCCCTAACCGGCATCGCGTTCCTCGTCGGTGCGGCCGCATCGGCGCTCGCCGGGTACATCGGCATGTTCATCGCCGTGCGCTCCAATCTGCGGACGGCGGCGGCGGCGCAGAACAGCCTCAAGGAGGCGATCACCGTATCGCTGCGCGGCGGCGCCGTGTCCGGCTTCCTCGTCGTGGCGCTGAGCCTGCTCGGCGTGTCCGGCATTTTCGGCATCTATAGCAAGATCCTCGGTAATCCGCCGGCGATCGCTCCATTCCTGATCGTCGGCTTCGGCTTCGGCGCCTCCTTCGTGGCGCTCTTCGCGCAGCTGGGCGGCGGCATCTACACCAAGGCCGCCGACGTGGGCTCCGACCTGGTCGGCAAGATCGAGGCGGGCATCCCGGAGGACGACCCGCGTAACGCGGCGGTCATCGCCGACCTAGTTGGCGACAACGTGGGCGACTGCGCCGGCCGCGGCGCGGACCTCTTCGAGTCCACGGCGGCCGAGAACATCGGCGCGATGATCCTGGGCGTGGCGGCCTACCTCATCGCGCAGGCCGCCGGCTGGCCCAACCCAGAAGCGTGGATCTTCTTCCCGCTGGTCGTGCGCGCCTTCGGCCTCCTGGCAACCATCGCGGCGATGTACTTCGTGCGCGGCCGCGAGGACGAGGACCCCATGAGGATCCTCAACCGCGGCTACTGGGCCACCACCGCGCTGTCCGTCGTGGGCCTGGGCATCACGACCTACGTGATGATGCAGACCGGCACCGACCTGGTCGGCGCGATGGGTGTCCCGGCCTGGGTCTGGATGTTCGGCGCCGGCGTCGTCGGGCTGGCCACCAGCGTGGTCTTCGTGTACATCACGCAGTACTACACGTCGGGCGCCTGGCGGCCTGTGAAGGAGATCGCCGAGGCCTCGCGCACGGGCCCGGCCACGAACATCATCTCTGGCACTGCCGTCGGCTTCGAGACAACCTTCGTCACGGCCGTGACCATCTCCGTCGCCCTGCTGACCAGCGCCTTCCTGGGCTTCCAGGCCTTCGCCGGCACGGAAGATCCGGGCCGGGGAGCCATCTTCGGCACGGCCGTGGCCACCATGGGCATGCTCATGACGACGGCCTACATCCTGGCCATGGACACCTTCGGCCCGATCACCGACAACGCCGGCGGCATCGCCGAGTTCAGCCGCTCGGAGGCCAGCGCCCGCGAGATCACCGACCGGCTCGACGCGGTGGGCAACACCACCAAGGCGCTGACCAAGGGCTACGCCATCGCCTCGGCCAGCCTGGCCGCCTTCCTGCTCTTCTCGGCCTACATCGACAAGGTCAACATCATTCTCGAGCACACCGGCCGCCCGCTGATGGCGGCCGTCAACCTGGCCAACGTACCGGTCTTCGTGGCGGCCTTCCTGGGCGCCATGCTGGCCTTCTTCTTCAGCTCGCTGGCCATTCGGGCCGTGGGCACGGCGGCGCAGGCGATCATCGTCGAGGTCCGCCGCCAGTTCCGCGAGATGCCCGGCATCATGGATTACACCCAGCGCCCCGACTACGCGCGGGTGGTGGACATCACCACCCAGGCGGCGCTCCGAGAGATGGTCCTGCCCGGCGTCGTGGCCGTCGCCACACCGGTCGTGGTCGGCATCCTCCTGGGCCACGAGGCGGTGGCCGGCCTGCTGATGGTGGGCACGATCTCGGGCGTCCTGCTGGCTACGGTGCTCAACAACGGGGGCGGTGCCTGGGACAATGCCAAGAAGTACATCGAGTCGGGCAACCTGCGCGACGCGGAGGGCAACGTCCTGGGCAAGAAGTCGGAAGCGCACGCCGCGGCAGTGGTGGGCGACACCGTCGGCGACCCGTTCAAGGACACTGCCGGTCCGTCACTGCACGTCCTCGTCAAGCTGCTGGCGACGGTCACGCTGGTGCTTGCCCCACTGTTCATCCGCTGAGCCGCGGGGCAGGGATGCGCGGCTAGGGTGGAGACGATCCTCCAGGCGATCGTCGTCGGCATCGTCCAGGGGCTGACCGAGTTCCTGCCCATCTCGTCCTCCGGCCACCTGATCCTGCTGCCCCGCGTGCTGGGCTGGGACAACGCGCTGATCAACAGCCCGGCCTTCGTGGTCGTACTGCACCTGGGTTCCGTCGCGGCACTGCTGCTCTACTTTGGACGTGACCTGTGGCGCTACGCCTTGGCCGGCCTGGCGGTGCTCCGCTACCGACGCGTGGGCAGCGACCCGGATCGGCGTATGGCCCTCCTGCTCGCCGCCAGCGTCATCCCCGCGGCGCTGATTGGTGTCGCATTGGAGGACTTCGTCGACACGTTCTTCCGAGAGCAGCTCCTCGCCGTTGTGCTGCTACTGGCGGCCGGCGGGGTCATCCTGTTCCTCTCCGAGCGAGCGGCGAGGCACACGCGCGGGATGGAGGAGTTACGCATTCGCGATGCGCTGCTGATTGGCCTGGCCCAGGCGCTGGCGCTCTTTCCCGGCATCAGCCGCTCGGGCATCACCATCTCGGCCGGCCTGTTGCTGGGCCTCGAGCGGGCTGCGGCGGCGCGGTTCGCCTTCCTGATGGGTACGCCCATCATCGCCGGCGCAGGAGTGTGGAAGATGCGCGAGTTCTTCAGCGGTGACGTCGGCGTCTTCGATCCTGTCGTGCTGCTGGCAGGCCTGCTCGGCGCGACAGTGTCGAGCCTGCTCGCCATCGCGGTGCTACTGGCCTACCTGCGTCGGCACAGCACGGACATCTTCGTGGCCTACCGGCTGGCTGCGGCTGCTGTCTTTGGAGCGCTGCTGCTGTGGAGGTGATGAAGCAGCTGCGCCAGCAGCAGATCCGGGCCATCCTCGAGCAGCGGCCAATCCGCACGCAGCACGAGCTGGCTGCCGCCCTGCGCGAGCGCGGCTTTCGGGCCACGCAGGCCACCGTCAGCCGCGATGTGGCCGAGCTGGGCCTCGTCAAGCTGGGCCGCGGGGGAGTGCAGGTGTACGTGCTGCCTTCGCGCGGTCAGGACGCCGAGGCGAGCGGTGACGAGCGGCTGGCCAAGCTGCTCGACGACCTGCCCATCGATGTCCACGAGGCCGGCCTGCTGCTCGTGATGCGTACCGTGCCCGGCTCGGCCCACGCCATCGCCGCCGCGCTGGATCGCGCGCGCTGGCCGGAAGTTGTGGGCTCGATTGCGGGCGACGACACGCTCTTCATCGCCTTCTCCGAGCGCGGTTCCCTGCAACGCGCGCGGAAGCGCCTGTTGAGCCTTGCCGGCGGCGAGAAGGAGCGCTGAGCGTCGTGCCTCCGGGTGTCACAACAAGCTGGTGAGGCCTGCGACGGCACCACGCCGCGCGACATCGCCCGTTTGACGCCCCCATCCGTGGCGCCTACAATCCGCCGACTGGACTCCTGGCGCGCCCACCAGAGGCGGCGCAGGGGTCTTTCGTTCTAGGGAAGCCCGTCCTATGAGCATCAACAACAAGCCCGCCTACTTGTCCCGTGAGGGCCTCCAGAAGCTGCGCCAGGAGCTCGACGAGCTGGTCAACGTCCGTCGCGCCGAGGTGGCCACGCGCATCCATGAGGCGAAGGAACACGGCGACGTGAGCGAGAACGCCGAGTACGAGGATGCCAAGAACGAGCAGGCCTTCGTCGAGGGGCGGATCCAGTCGCTCTCGGCGCTGATCAAGAACGCGGTGCTGATCGAGGAGAACCACTCGACAACCCACGTCCAGATCGGCTCCACCGTGGAGCTCGAGTCGGACGACGGCCGCGAGCGCTTCACCATCGTCGGTTCGGCCGAGGCTGCGCCGCAGGACGGCAAGATCTCCAACGAATCGCCGGTCGGTCGGGCCCTGCTCGGACGCAAGAAGGGCGACAAGGTCGTGGTCAGCGTGCCGGCCGGGGACACCAACTACAAGATCGTCAGCATCGGCTGAGCGGTCGGGCGGTGGTTCCCGCAACGACCAGCGCGTCGGGCCTCTACTGGGCCGACGAGATCGCGCAGCGGGCCAGCGGTCCGCAGGTGATCAACGATTCCAAGACGCCTTCGGGCACCGTCCATGTGGGCAGCCTGCGCGGCGTCGTACTGCACGACGCCATCAGGCGCGCCGTCGCCGAGAGCGGCGAGCAGGTCGACTTCCGCTACGGCGTGGAGGACTTGGACCCCATGGATGCCCAGTCGCTGCTCACGCCGGACGCGGTCGAGCGCTACATGGGCGTGCCGCTCGCGCATGTCCCCGCCCCCGCAGGCAGCCCCTACCCGAACTACGCGCGCCACTTCGCCGGCCTGTTCGTGGAGACCTTCGCCGAGCTGGGCATTCATCCCCAGCTTTACTGGATGAGCGAGCAGTACGCCAGCGGGGCGATGGACAAGTACATCGAACGGGCGCTGGACAGGGCCGACACGATCCTCGAGATCTATCGCACGGTCAGCACTGTTCACCACCCGCCCGACTGGCTGCCGTTGCACGTGATCTGCGAGAACTGCGGCAAG
The DNA here is from genome assembly GCA_035514295.1 of Candidatus Limnocylindria bacterium. Taxonomy (GTDB): domain Bacteria; phylum Chloroflexota; class Limnocylindria; order Limnocylindrales; family CSP1-4; genus JALYGJ01. Next base: position 4,519 of record DATKBB010000114.1, read on the forward strand.
ATCGGGACGACCCACGTCACCGAGTGGGAGGGCCGAGAGGTCACCTATCACTGCCGCACGGACCTGGTCGAATGGGCCACCGGCTGCGACGCCCGTGGCCGCGTGTCGCCTTTCGGCGGCCGCGCCAAGCTGGTCTGGAACGTGGACTGGGCCGCGCGCTGGGGCCTGGTCGACGCGACAATCGAGGGCTGCGGCAAGGACCTGGCCACGGCCGGCGGCTCGCGCGATCGCGCTGACGCCGTCAGCCGGCAGGTCTTCGAGCGCGAGCCGCCGTTGAACGTCCCCTACGAGTTCCTCAACATCGGCGGCCGCAAGATGAGCACCAGCCGCGGTCAGGGCGCCGCCGCCCACCACATGGCCGAGGTGCTGCCCCCGACGCTGCTGCGCTTCCTGTTTCTGCGCTACCGCCCCAACCGGGCGATCGAGTTCGACCCGGGCGGCGACACCATTCCGCGCCTGTTCGACGAGTTCGACCGCATCGCCGACGCCGTGGCCGGCCGGCCGACGCGCGGAGAGCTGCCGCCCAACCCGGAGCGTATCTTCGCCCTCAGCCTGGCCGATCCTCAGGCCGACCCGCGCGCAGAAGCCGCCCGTTTCCGGCCGCCGTTCGCTCACCTGGCGCTGCTTCTGCAGGTCCCCGGCCCGGACATCGTCGAGCGGCTGAGCGCGGAGAAGGGCGCACCGCTGACCGACAGCGAGACCCAGGCCGCCCTCGAGCGCGTCGCCGCCGCGCGCGCCTGGCTCGAGCACTTCGCGCCGCCCGACGCTCGCCTGGAGATCCACTACGACAGCCTGCCCGACGCGGCGGCCGAGCTCGACGCCGAGCAGCGGTCGTACCTGACCGCCCTGGCCGATGCGGCCCAGCAGGACGCTCCGGCCAGCGGCGAGGCGTGGCAGGCGCTGCTCTTCGAGGTCGTCCGCCAGCGGGGGCTACGCCCCGCTCGCGCCTTCGAGGCGGTCTACCGTGCCTTCCTTGGCCGGCCCAACGGCCCGCGCGCTGGCTGGCTGCTGGCTTCGCTGCCGGCGCCTTTCGTGATCGGCCGCTTGGAGGAGGCAGCGGCGTGAGCGTGGGACTGGCCCGCCTGCGCGAGGAACCGGAGCTGCTGCGACGGGCGGCGCAGGACAAGGGCGAGGACGCTGCCATCGTGGACGAGGCCGTCGCCGTCGACGCGGAACGGCGCCGCCTGCTGTCCGAGGTCGAAGGGCTGCGCGGCGAACGCAAGGAAGTCAGCGCCAGGGTGGGTGCCGCGCTGAAGGCCGACCAGACCGGCGGGCAGGTCGAACAGCTGCGAGCCGAATCCGTAGCGCTGGGCAGCCGGATCGATGAGCGCGAGGCCCGGCTGCGCGAGTTGGAGGCGCGGCTGGACGATCTGCTCCTGCGCATCCCCAATCCGGCCGACCCGGACGTGCCCGTGGGCGGCGAGGAGGCCAGTGTCATCCTGCGCAGCTGGGGCGAGGCGCTGGCGCACGAGGCGGACGGCTGGGCCCGCCGCCCACATTGGGAGGTCGCCGAAGGCCTGGGCATCTTCGACCTGGCCGGTGGGGCCAAGGTCACCGGCTCCGGCTTTCCGGTCTACCGCGGCGCCGGTGCCGCCCTGCAGCGCGCGTTGATCGACCTGATGCTCGACATCCACACGCGCGAGCACGGCATGACCGAGATCTGGCCGCCGGCCCTGGTCAACGAGGCGTCTGCGCGGGGCACGGGCCAGATCCCGGACAAGGAAGACCAGATGTACGTCGTCACGCGCGACGACCTGTACCTGGTGCCCACGGCCGAGGTGCCTGTCACGAACCTCCATCGCGACGAGATCCTCGAAGGGGCGCGTCTGCCCATCCGGTACGTGGCCTACTCACCCTGCTTCCGCCGCGAGGCTGGGGCGGCCGGCCGTCAGACCCGCGGCATCCTGCGCGTTCACCAGTTCGACAAGGTCGAGATGGTCTGTTTCGAGCGCCCGCAGGACTCGCCCGCCGCGCTGGAGTGGCTGACCGAACGCGCCGAGGTCGTCCTCCAGCGGCTCGGGCTGGCCTACCGCGTGAAGCTGATGTCGACCCGCGAGATGGGTTTCGTGCAGGCCAGGAAGTACGACCTCGAGGTGTGGGCGCCGGGCGTGCAGGAATGGCTCGAGGTCAGCTCGGTGTCCAACTTCCGCGACTATCAGGCGCGGCGCATGAACATCCGCTACCGCCCCGATCAGGGAGCCAAGGCCGAGATCGTGCACACCCTCAACGGCTCGGGCCTGGCGCTCGCCCGGACCGTGGCCGCGCTGCTCGAGACGTTCCAGCGCCGCGAGGGCGGCATTTCCGTGCCCGCCGCCCTGCACGCCCGGCTTGGTCCCGAGCTTCTCCCGCCCGGCTAGAGTCACGTGAGCGCCCCCGGCGCCCGCCGGCGCCAACCACAGGGGGACCTCCCTGGCTGGCTGGGCTCGCCCGAGGGCCGGCGACGGGCGACCGTGGTGGGCGGCGCGCTGCTGCTGGGCGTCCTGCTGGCCATGCCGGTCGGCGCCGCACGGCCGTCAGCCCTGCTGCACACGTTCGTGCTGCTCGCCGTGCTGGGCCTGGGGCTGCGTTTCCGGGTAGCCGGCTTGGCCGTGGCGGCGCTCCTCGTGGCCGGCGTGCACCTGCGCCTGGACATGATCGGCGTGGGCTACTCGGACGTGTTGGACACGACCCGCCGTGCTATCGAGGTCGCGCTGGCCGGCGGGAACCCATACGACCTGGGCACGGCCCTCCAGTCGCCCGAGTCGCCGCCCTTCCCCTACGGCCCGCTGGCCCTGCTGTGGTACCTGCCCTTTGGCGACCCTCGGGCGGTCGAGCTGACCATCTCGTTCGTCATCCTGGCAGTGCTGGCCGTGCGCGGACGGCTCGTCGGACTGGCCCTCTTCGCGCTGGCGCCGCCGCTGCTGCTGACGGCAAGCGACGGCTCCAACGACCACAGTGCCGGGTTGCTGCTGCTGGGGGCAGTGCTCGTCGCCCGGCGCAACCCGCTGTGGGGCGCCGCCGCGCTGGCCGGCGCCGCCTGTTTCAAACCGTACGCGCTGGCCTGGCTGCCGCCGCTCGTGGGCTGGGCGGGGGTCAGCGCTCTGGCGCCCTTCGCGCTGGCCAGCGCCGTGCTGTGGGGTCCGGCCATCCTGTTGTGGGGACTGGGTTCGATCCTGGGCAGCATCTCGCGCGCCGAGCAGATCCACACCAGCAGTTACTACTCGCTAGCCCAGGCGCTCGAAGGCCTGACGCGCCAAGCCCTGCCACCAGCCCTCTTCAACGGCCTGCGGCTCGTGCTGGGCGGCGCCCTGGCAGCGCTGTCGCTCCTGTGGGTGCGCTCATATCACGGCATGCTGCTGGCCGGCCTGTTCATCTACCTGGCCACGCTGTTCGCCGGCTACTGGAGCACGTTCGCCTACTTCGCCGCCATTGCGCCCCTTGTCTGCTGGCACGTCGACGAGTGGCTGGGCGTAGCCTGGGCTCGCGTGCGCTGGCCGGGCGACCCGGCCGGTCGGCTGACGGCAGCACTCGACCGGCGCTGGCCCGTCCGGCAGTAGCCCGCCCGCCGTGCAGTAGCATCTTCGGGGGAGAGGTGGCCGAGTGGTTTAAGGCGGCGGTCTTGAAAACCGTTGGGCGAAAGCCCCGGGGGTTCGAATCCCTCCCTCTCCGCCAGGCCGGCCCAGCGGCGCTCACTCCACCTCCAGCGCGTAGCCCACGTTGTGGAACGTGCGGATGGGGCCGCCTCCGCGCCGGGTGGCGCCCAGCTTGTGACGCAGCCGGCTGATGCAGATGCGCAGTACCTGCAGGTCGTCGGAGTAGCCCTCGCCCCAGATCGCGCTGAGCAGTTCTGTGTTCAGCACGACCTTGCCCTGGTTGCGGGCCAGGTGACGCAGCACCAGCCACTCGGTGCGGCCCAGCGGGACGACGCTGCCGCCACGCGACAGGATGCGCCGCTCGAAGTCGATGCTCAGGTCGCCGACTACCATTGGCGGCACGTGCCGGGTGTGGCGCTCGCTGCGGCGCAGCACGGCCCGGACCCGAGCGGTGAGCTCGTCCGGGTCGAAGGGCGTCACCAGGTAGTCGTCCGCGCCCAGCTCCAGGGCACGAACCTTGTCGGCTGCCGAGTCGACCGGCGAGAGGATCATAAGCGGCTGGTGGTGGCGCTGGCGAATGCCGGCCAACAGGCCAAGGCCGGGATCTCGCGCACCTGAGACGTGCAGCAGTACGACGTCGGGCTCATTGGCCGCGATGGATTCGAGGGCGCTTTCTGGTGCCGCCGTACGCACATCGAAGCCTTCGTCGGTGAGGAGCAGCGACAGCGCGTTGCGCGCCGCCGGCGTAGCGTGCACCAGCACGACCATCGGGCGCTGGGAGGTGGCCGGAGTCGGCTGCGTGGGCGCTCGCCCGGTTGCGCTCGGCGGGACCGTCGCGTCCAGAGCCCCGAGCGCCGTACCGCGGCGGTCCCTCGTGAGAGTCTGGCCCGCCGCGGTTGCATCGGACGCCGAGCGGGGGCCAACTGCATCACCGGTGCGTTGCACGCCGCACTCTGCAGCCGCGCCGCGTCGTCCATTCGCGGCGCGCCGGCCGTGGGCCGGCCGTCGGTGGTGGGGCAGGGGGTCGTGTGTCATGGCAATCGAGACCAGTCTGGCCGGTCAACAGCCTGAGCCGGCTCGCCGTCCGAGCGTCGGCCTAACAGCCGGGTTTCACATTTGCACGGTGGGACCGTCGCCGGCCAGCATGCGCAGCGCATTGCCGCCCAGAACGCGGCGCACCGTGGCCGGTGGCAGGCCGACCCGCAGCAGGCCGTCGGTCAGCAGGGGTAGGCCGGCGGCGTCGACCAGCATGCGCAGGCCACCGTCCATGTCCGAGCCGATGGCCACGCCCCCCTCGCCGGCCAGCTCGAGGGCGGAGTCGAAGACGCGCACGGCCTGGGCTATGGTGCTGCCACCGAGCAGCTGCGTGGAAAGGACGACGCCGACCACTCCGCCCGCCTGGCCCACCTCGCGCACGGCCCAGTCGGGAACGTTGCGCGTGGCCGGGCTGAACGGGCTCCATCGGCTTCGGCTG
>DATKBB010000115.1:0-34054 GCA_035514295.1 Candidatus Limnocylindria bacterium
GCGTTGACGAAGACGCCCATCAGGATCAGGAAGATGCTCATCATCACGGCCGCGAAGAACTCGATGGAGAGCAGGTGCGGCCAGGTCATGACCGTGTCGTCCGGTTCCTTCTGGACGCGCACCACGGCATCCTGCTTGACCAGCGCCAGCAGCCGGTAGGGCTTGGCTGCCATGGGCACGCGCTGCTTGTCTATCTCCGTCGTGCGCCGCTCGGGCGGCGCGGCGGGCAGCGCCGTGCGCCGTTCCGGCGTGGAAGTGCCCGGAGCGGGCGGGGCGGCCGGCAGGCGGTTCTTGTCGTCCGTCATCGCTTCAACTCGGCTCTACAGCGGCCCGGAGATGCCGCCGTCCTTGCGGATGCGCCAGAAGTGGACGGCCAGGAACAGGGCTGCGGCGAGTGGCAACAGGATGACGTGAAGCACGTAGAAGCGCAGCAGCGTATTGCCGCTCACCTCCAGCCCGCCGAAGATCAGCAGCTGCGAGGGAACGCTCAGCAGGGGCACGTAGGCGGCGATGTTCTGGCCGATGGTCACGGCCCAGAAGGCGATCTGGTCCCAGGGCAGCAGGTAGCCGGTGAACGACAGCGCCACGGTGAGGAACAGCAGCAGCACGCCAACCACCCAGTTGAACTCCCGCGGCGGCTTGTAGGCGCCGTGGTAGAAGACGCGCATCATGTGCAGGAAGACGAAGAAGACCATCAGGTGCGCGCCCCAGCGGTGGATGTTGCGCGTCAGCAGGCCGAAGGGAACCTCGCGCTGGATGATCAGGATGTCGTCGTAGGCACGGCCGGGATCGGGCACGAAGAAGAACATGAGGTAGACGCCGGTCACCACCAGCACCAGGAAGAAGAAGAAAGACAGGCCGCCGAGACAGAAGGTGTAGGCGAACTTGACGGCGTGCTGGCGGACACGCACGGGGTGGATGTGCAGGAAGACGTTGTTCATCACGGCCATGGCGCGCGAGCGCTCGTCCGCCGGGTAGGGCTGGCGGAAGAGCGAGCGCCAGACTGCTGAACGGCGGATCGCCTCGTCGACCCGCTCGAGGAAACTCAACGAACGCGTCCTCCCGCCTCGGCCTGGTTGCCCACGCCGAGCAAGCCGAGCTGCGTGTCGCGGTAGCTCTCCTTGTAGAGCCGCCCGTCACTGCTCACTTCCTGAAGCTCGAACCGCTCCATGGTAATCGCGTCATAAGGGCAGCGCTTCACGCACAGGGCGCAGCGGATACAGCGCTCCTCGTCGAGCACCATGGCCGCTCCGTCGGACCAGCCATAGGCGTCGACCAGCTCGGGCAGCGGGCCCTCCGACTTCATCTGGTTGACGTCGATCATGTGGATCACGCCTTCTGGGCAGACGTCGGCGCAGGCGCCGCAGAGCACGCAGCGGAAGCCGTCGAACCAGATGTTGTAGTTGCACATCAGGCAACGCACGCTCTCGGTGACGGCCTGGGCGGTGGTGTAGCCCTCCTCGACGGGCGTGGTGAAGTTGACGTGCGGGTCCTGCGAGGGGATGCGCGCCTCGAGCGGGGCCATGGGCACGTGCACGCGGGGCAGCACGTCGTAGAACTCGGGCATCTCGTGGCGAGACGAGCTGACGATGCGCACGTTGGCCTCGACCTCCACCTCGCGCCGGCCCGAGAGATAGCGATCAACCGCGTAGGCGCACTTCTTGCCGTGCCCGGCCGCCTCTATCAGCGTCGTCGGGCCGGTCACGAAGTCGCCGCAGGCGAATACGCCGCGAACGTTGGTGGCGTACGTGCCGGGGTCCACCTTCACCCGCCCGCGGTTGATCTCGAAGCTCGACTCGACGGGTAGGAAGGTGTTGTCGGCGGCCTGGCTGACGGCCGGGATGACGGTGTCCGCCTTGACCACGAACTCGCTGCCCTCGATGGGCACCGGCGCGCGTCGGCCGGTCGCGTCCGGCTCGCCCAGCCGGTTGCGGATGAAGCGCACGCCCGTCACTCGGCCGTCCTCGCCCAGGATCTCGACCGGGCTGGCCAGGAACTCCATGCGCACGCCCTCGCGCTCGGTCTCGCCCAGCTCCTCCTCGTCGACGACCAGCTCGGAGCGTGTGCGGCGGTAGGCGATGGTCACGTTCTGGGTACCGTGGCGCAGGCTCGTGCGCGAGCAATCCATGGCCGTATAGCCGCCACCGATGATGACCACGTCATTGCCCACCGTCAGCGGCTCGCCCAGGTTGGCGATCTTCATGAAGTCGACGCCGTACTGGATGCCCTCCAGGTCGCTGCCCGGCACGTCCAGCGGCACGGCGTCCATCGCGCCCGCGCAGATGGCGATGGCGTCGAATTGCTCCTGCAGCTCCTCGAAGGTGATCTCCCGCCCGATGCGCGTGTTGTAGCGGAAGCGTACGCCCAGCCGCTCGACCAGCTTGAGATCCATCTCGATCGCCTCGCGCGGCAGGCGGAAGGCGGGCACGCCGATGAGCATCGTGCCGCCGCCATAGGGCAGCTCGTCGAAAACGGTCACCTGGTGGCCGGCCACGGCCAGCTCTCGCGCCACCGACACCCCTGCCGGCCCGGCGCCCACGACCGCCACGCGCGTGTCGCGCGGCGTGATGGCGGGCATGTCGTCGGGGATGCCCGAGGCTTGATGCCACTCGACGAGGAAGCGCTTCATGGCGCGAATGGCCAGCGGCCGGTCGATGTCGCCCCGCCGGCAGGCCCGCTCGCAGGGCGCCGAGCAGACGTAGGCACACATCGCCGCCACCGGATTCGGCTCGCGCGAGAGGATGTAGCCCTCCTCGAAGCGACCCTCCGCGGCGAGGTTCAGGTAGCCGCGACAGTTCGTACCCACCGGACACGCTTCCTGGCACTCGATATTGCACTGCAGCCAGGAGGCGTCGACAGGCTGAACGAGAAACTCTTGGTTGGGGTCGATGGCCAAGTGCTGGGTACCCTTTCTAGGGGCTGCGGCGCGCGTCTGCCACCGCGGACTAATCTACCATCGTGGTCCGGTGCAACGCAGGGGACGGTGCACCGGAGGGCGACGCCACGCTGCACGAGGGCCATCAAGTGGGCCAGCCGAGATGACCGCATCGGATCCCTGCCAGGAGGCTGAGCGGCTTGTCGAGCTTCACCGTCTCGACGAGCAGCGTCTGCGCGAGGCGCGCCGCCGGCTGAACGCCATGAGCACGGACTTCGAACAGAGCATGCCCGTGACCGACAGATCGCAGCTGGCGGCCGCCAAGGCGCAGGCCCAGCGCGAGTACCGCCAGGCCTATCGCGAGGCGACCGATCAGGCGGCCGTGCAGCGGGCGGCGAGTGTCTGGCTGCAGGAGGTCTCGCGCCTCAACCGGGCCGCCGGCCTGGCGGCCAATCGCGGCGAGAACGCCGTCGGGCAGCTCAACGCGCTGGAGTCCAAGGTGCGCCGGCTGGAGCTCGAGGTGGATGCCAGCCGCATCCGCGCCGAGGGCGCCCGGGAGCGCTGCAACGAGGCGCGCCGGTCCGCCGCGGCGGCGGCTGAGCGGCAGGCTGGCGCCGGCCCATGGCCCGTCGCTCGCCCCGGCCCGCAAGCCGGCGGCGGCGAGCCGGCAATCGCGGCGCTGCTCCACGGAGATCGCAGCGTGTTGGAGGGAGTGGCCGCGACGCTGGCCGACGAGACCGGCATGGAGGCCGGCCGGCTGCAGCTGCTGATCATCGAGCTTTGCGAGGAGATCGCCGCCAGCGCGCTGGACGCGGCCGCCATCCGCTTCCCTGACGGGCACGAGTTCTGGGACCACTTCGAGCCTCAGGAGGCGCACGATCTGGCGGCGACGCTGGGCCAGCTGGGTTACCGCTTCGACGGCCGGGCCGGGTGGCTCGACGAGCGCGTGCCGCACCCCCGTCAGTTCGCCTTCGCACTGGCCCACAACGGCCTGGACAGCCGCGTCCGGCGGCTGCCCACGCAGGCCCAGATCGAGGGGTTGTGGCGCGGCGCGCAGCTGGAGACCCCGCAGCACCTCGCGCGCCGCGCTCCCGACCTGTCGCTCGAGCAGATCCAGACCATGCTCGGCTCCCGCGGCGCAGCCCTCGACGAGCTGTGGGAGAACTGGGCGCACGTGCGCCGTGCCCTAGTGAGCTAGCCGCCCACCTGCACCATGCGGAAGGCCTCCGCCGCGTCGCGGCCGATCGCCCCGCCGGCCTCGCTGGCCCACTCCCGAATGGTTTCCTCGAGCTCGGCCGGCCGGCGCAACTGGCTGGCGTGCTCGCGCAGCGCGGCCAGCTTGACCTCCAGCGTGTCGCTGATATCGACCCAGACGGTGGGCTGGTCGCTGAAGAAGAGGAAGAGCTGCGCCACCGTGTGCGGCTCGAGGCCTTCGTGCAGCACCAGGCCAGGGAAGGCCAGCGCGTTGCGGGCCGCCGGGTAAACGGCATCCAGGGCGGCCTGCGCGGCGGTGCGGTGGTCGACGTGTTGCACGTAGCTGTTATCGAGGATCACGACGGTGGGGTCCATCGTGAGCACGGCATCCGGCTTGAAGCTTCGAATGATGCGCACCAGCTGCTCACGCAGCGGGAGATCGTTGGCCAGGGCGCCGTCGGGCCGGTGCAGGTAGGTCACTCCCTCGTAGCCCACGACGGCGGCCGCAGCGCGCTGCTCGGCCTCGCGCAGGCGGGCCAGCTCGAGCGGGTCCGTGCGGGCATCGTCCGCGCCGGCATCGCCGCTGGTGCAGCAGACCAGGTGGGCCACTGTGCCCGCCCGGACCCAGCGTGCGACCGTACCGGCCGCCCCGAAATCGGCGTCGTCCGGGTGGGCCACGATGACCAGCACCCGCCCCGGCCGATCGTCATGCGAGGCACGCTCAGCGCCTGCGAAAGTCGCACTCACAACCGCATCAAAGTGCGAAATTCTGCCTTGCGCGCACGTAACGAATGTGTATGCTTCGGCCCGAGGCATCGCTCGTCTCCCCCCACGGGCGATGCCTCAATCGTCGTACCCGCCACGTTGGGCCTGCTCTTCGGCCAGTGCTAAGAGCACCTCCGCCGCATGACCTTCGGGCTTGACACGAGCCCAGACACGCGCGATGCGGCCCTCCGGATCGACCAGGAAAGTCGAGCGTTGCACGCCCCAGTAGGTGCGCCCGTAGTTCTGTTTCTCGACCCACGTGCCGTAGGCCTCCGCCGCAGCGTGCTCTTCATCGGCCAGCAGGCTGAAGGACAGGCCGAACTTCTGCTTGAAGGCCTGCTTGCTGCCACTGTCCAGGATGCTCACGCCCCACACCTCGGCGCCTCGTTCACGGATCTGCGGGTCCGCGTCGCGGAACTCGCAGGCCTCGACGGTGCAGCCCGGCGTGTCGTCCTTGGGGTAGAAGTAGAGCACCAGCCACTTGCCGCGCTCATCACTCAGGCGACGCAGACGGCCCGTGTCGTCGGGCAGGCTGATCTCGGGCGCCGGCTCGCCGACCCTGGGTAACTGCGGCTGATCGCTCGTCGAGGTATCGCTCATCGAGGTCAAGCCTAGCGCGCCGACGGCGGAGCGGCGCGGACGGGCACCAGTTGCACGGCGGACGGCTCGATCACCAGGCTCACCTGCTGGCCCACGGCAGGCGCATCCAGCCAATCGGCCAGGACCTCCAGCGCCGGCGCCGCGGGGAGCTCGACGCGGAGCAGAACGCGTTCGCCGCGGAAGGTTCGAGCAACGATCTTGCCGCGCAGCGGGCCCTCGGCCGAGAGTTGGACGCCCTCCGGCCGCACGAGCACCAGGGACGCTCCTGGGTCGGCGCCGGGGCCGACGGGAGCCGAGGGAAATGTCCCCCACGGTGTCTGCAACCGGCCGTCCGGCAGCTCTTCGGGCTCGACCAAGTTGTTGAAGCCAAGGAAGCGCGCCACGAACTCGCTGGGCGGCGCGCGCCACAGCTCGCCCGGGGGCAGGAGCGCCTCGATACGGCCCGCGCGCATGACTGCCACGCGGTCGCCCATCGAGAGGGCCTCCTCCTGGTCGTGAGTGACGTAGACGATGGTCAGCGAGAGCTCGGCGAAGAGCCGGCCTAGGTCGGCCACCAAGCGCTGGCGCAGGTCGCGGTCGAGCGCGCCCAACGGTTCGTCGAGCATCAGCAGCCGCGGTTCGGTGGCCAGCGCGCGAGCGAGGGCCACGCGCTGCTGCTCGCCGCCCGACAGCCGGCTCACCTCACGCCGCTCGTAGCCGCCCAAGCCGACCATGGCCAGCACCTCCGCCACGCGCCGCCGCTGGCCGGCCGGCGGTTCGCCGCGCATGCGCAGGCCGAAGGCCACGTTGCCGGCCACGTCGCGATGGGGAAACAGCACGTAGTCCTGGAACATCAGCCCGAAGCCGCGGGCGTGAGCCGGCACACCGGCCAGGTCGCGCCCGTCCCAGCTGAGCCGGCCTGCGGTGGGCGGCTCGAGACCGGCGATGGCGCGCAGCAGCGTCGACTTGCCCGAGCCGCTGGGGCCCAGCACGCTGAGACGCTCGCCGGGAGGCAGCGTCAGGTCGACGCCGGCCAGCGCCTCGAGCGCACCGAAGCGCACGACCACGCCTTCGACGACCAGCATCAGAGCTGGCCCACCGCGCCGGCCCGGAAGCGATCGATCAGCAGCATGGCCGCGGCGGTGACGGCCATCAGCAGGCAGGCCATGGCCATGGCCATGCCGAAGCTCAGCTCGCCCGGCTGGCCCAGCAGGCGGAAGACCGCCAGCGGCATGGTCGGCGCCTCCGGCCGGGCGATGAACACCGTCGCGCCGAACTCGCCCAGTGAGACGGCGAAGGCGAAGCCGGCGCCCACCAGCGCCGCCCGGCCGATGATGGGCAGGTCGACCTCGCGCCAGGCACGGCCCGGCGAGGCGCCCAGGACGGCCGCCGCCTCACGCAGGCGGCGGTCGATGGAGCGCATGACCGGCGTCACGGAGCGCACCACGAAGGGCAGGGCCAGCAGGGCGTGAGCCAGGGGGATGAGCAGCGGCGACGTGCGCAGGTCGAAGGGCAGCCGGCCCAGCGAGACCAGGAATCCGAAGCCGACGATCACCGCCGATGTGCCCAGGGGCAGCATCAGCAGCGCGTCGAAGGCGTGCCCCAGCGGGCCTCGGCGGTAGGCGATGGCGGCGCTGGCCAACAACCCCAGGCTGACCGCCAGCGCGCAGGCCAGGGCGGCGAAGAAGAGCGAGTTGCCGATGGCCTCTGCCGGCGGCACGAACAGCCCGCTGACGCGCTCCGGCGCGAAGAGCGCCGCGTAGTTGCCCAGCCCGTAGCCAGCCGGCCGAGCCAGCGAGCGCTCCAGCAGCACGGCCAGCGGCAAGCCCAGCAGGATGCCCATGCCGGCCAGGTTGGCGGCCACGAAGAGCCGCTCGCGCCGGCTGCGGGGAGGGCGGGCGGTGCTCCGCGCCGGCAGCAGGCGAAGGCCCACCGCGAGACGTGCCTGGTAGCGCGAGTAGAGCAGCAGCAGCGCGCCCAGAGCAGTCATCTGCAGCAGCGAAAGGGCTGCCGCCACCTCCAGGTTCAGCAGTTGCGCCGTCTGCCTGTAGATCTCCACCTCCAGAGTGGCGAAGCGCGGCCCGCCCAACAGGAGGATCACCCCGAAGGACGTGAAGGTGAACAGGAACACGATCGATGCCGCCGAGGCGAGTGCCGGCCTGAGCAGCGGCAGCGTCACCTGCCTGAAGGCTTGCCAGCGCGTCGCGCCAAGCATGCGCGCCGCTTCTTCCAAGCGGGGATCCAGCTGCGACCAGAGGCCGCCCACCAGGCGCAGCACGATGGCGTAGTTGTAGAAGACGTGGGCCAGCAGGATTGCCCAGATCGTGTGCTCAAGGCGCAACGGCGACTCACCCCCCAGCAGGCCGGCCAGCCAGGCGTTGAGCGGGCTGCGCGGGCCTAGCAGGGCCAGGAAGGCGGAGGCGACGACGACCGTGGGCAGCACGAACGGCACGATCGCCAGCGCGGAGATCAGCCGCTTGGCCGGGAAGTCGAAGCGGGCAAAGAGGTACGCGCCGGGCAGCGCCAGCAGGACCGTCAGCAGCGTCGAGAGGGCCGCCTGCCAGAGCGTGAACCAGGCCACTTCGAGGACGAACGGCCGGCTCAGCACGGCCACCAGCGCGCCCAGGTCCGGACGGCCCTCCGGCGCCACCCCGAGCAGCAGGATGCTGGCCACCGGGTAGACGAAGAAGACGAGCACGAACAGGAGCGGCGCGGCGACGAGCAGCAGGGAGCTCAGGCGGCGGCTAGCGGAGGACGACGTCGGTCCACTCCTCGATCCAACGCTCGCGTTCCTCGCCTATGCGCTCGTGGTCCAGCGTGATGGGCTCGGGCGCGGCCTCACCGTGAGTCGCGAACACCTCCGGCAGCTCGGCCTCGCGATTCGCGGGAAAGACGAACATGTTGAGCGGGATGTCCTCCTGGAACGTGGTCGAGAGCATGAAGTCGATGAAAGCTTGGCCCACGGCACCCGCGTGCGAGCCGGAAAGAATGCCGGCGAACTCGACCTGCCGGAAGCAGCCATCGAAGACCGCCGCGGTAGGTGCCTCCGCCGGGGGCGGATCGGCGAAGTAGACCTCGGCGGCCGGGCTGGTGGCGTAAGAGACTACGATCGGCCTGTCGCCCTCGCCCGCGCCGCCCGAGAAGGAGCCGTAGTAAGCATCCTCCCAGCCGGCGGTGACGAGCACGTCGTTGGCCCGCAGGTCGGCCCAGTAATCGCGCCAGGTGTAGCCGCCCTCCTCGCCGAAACGCTGGACGGTGGCCAGCAGGAAGGCCAGCCCGGGCGTCGAGGTGGCCGGGTTCTGCACGACCAGCATGCCCTCGTAGCGCGGGTCGGCCAGCTCTTCGAGCGTGGCCGGCGCGTCGCCGGCGGGGAAGGCGGAGCGGTCGATGTTGAGGCACACGTCGCCGTAGTCGATGGGCGTGACACGGTACTGCGGATCGAGCTGGAGCTCGGCCGGTACGTCGGCCAGCGCGGGCGACCGGTAGGGCGTGAAGATGCCCGATTCCAGCGCCCGTGACAGGAAGGTGTTGTCGACGCCGAAAAGGACGTGGGCCAGCGGCGCGTCACGCGTCAGGATGGCCTGGTTGACCATCGACCCTCCGTCGCCCGCCCGCAGGATCTCAACCGTGACGCCGTGCTGCTGCTCGAACTCGGCCAGCACCTCGTCCGAGATGGAAAAGGAGTCGTGGGTCATCAGGCGAAGTGTCTGGAGGGGCTGAGTCGGCTCGGCCGGTGCGCCGCACGCCGCGCTCAGCAGGACGCCGGCCAACAGGGCGGTCACGCGGGCGGGCGCGCCGCCCAGCCGTCCGGGCAGGCGCAGCTCAGACATCGGCGGACTCCGGCCCGGCCGGCGCATGGTGGATCACCGCCAGGCGGCCGGCGCGCAGGCTGATCGTGGCGCGCTCGCGGAGCAGGACGTTGGACAGGCCGCGCGTGGGGCCCTGGGCGAGTGGCTCGTCGCTCAGCGGATAGGCAAGGCCCTCCGTGCTGACGCCCTCCACCTGGGTGCTCAACGGCAGCAGCGAGACCACGTCGCCGGATCGACCCTCCACTTCCACGCTGGCCGGCCCGCGCCCGCCCAGCGCGCGCACGCTGCCGGCGGCGTCGAGCAGCACCACCTCGCAGTCGGCCAGCGCAGGCAGGCCCAAGAGCAGCACGTTGGCCAGCGCGTGGTCGAAGCGAGAGCCTCCCAGCGCGCCGATGACGAACATGACCCGTGCGCCCCGGCGGCGGGCCTCGAGCAGGGCCAGCTCCGTGTCGCTCTCGTTCTTGGCCGCTGGGTGACGGAGCACCTCAGTTCCGCCGGCCGCGAGCCGCGCGACGTCCGCCGGTGTCAGCGAGTCGAGGTCACCGACGACGACGCCTACCCGCAGGCCAAGGGCCTCCGCCTTGAGCGCTCCGCCGTCGGCGGCCACCACGAGTTCCGGCTCGGCGGCGGTAAGCAGCGGATGGCCAAGCACGTCCGCGGGCACGTCACCATCCGCCACGATCAGGGCCTTCACCGATTCTCACCTCCTTCCGCTTGCTGACTTGGGACGGAGGCGTCGAGCCGAGAACTCCCTTCGCTGGTACGAACCAGATCAGGTTCCTAGGGTCTGCGGTGGTGCCGCACTCTCAGCGCCCATGGCGCTCCCCTGTCCCGCTATTCGGTTGAGCCCATTGTAGACTCGCCCGAGTGTCGAGCACTGCGAGCGCCGTGGAACGTGTCCTGGATGCCGCCGAGCGGAAGGGCGTCGAACTCCGCGTGCGCACGTTCGAGCAGTCGACGCACACCGCCCAGGAGGCCGCCGAAGCGGTCGGGGCGCAGCTCGGCCAGATCGTCAAGACGCTCGTCTTCGTTGCGCCCGCGGCGGAAGGCCCGCAGGTATGCCTGGCCCTGGTCAGTGGTAGCAACACCGTCGACGTCTCGCGGCTGGCGGCCGTGCTCGGCGAGCCTCGCCTCCGGCGGGCGAACGCCGACGAGGTGCGCCGGCTGACCGGCTTCAGCATCGGCGGGGTGCCGCCCATAGGCCACTCGCGCGGGTTGCGCACGGTGATGGACCCCGACCTGGGCCGCTTCGAGAGCGTATGGGCGGCAGCCGGCACGCCCAACACCGTTTTCGAGGTTCCGCCGGCCACGTTGCGCAGCCTGGCCAACGCCGTCGTCGCGCCGCTGGCTGTCGAGGGCCAGGCCGTCACGCTGGCCGAAGGGAACACTTCCGGCGATCAGCAGGCGAGCGTGCCATCGAGGTCATGACGCAGCGCGGCGGAGGGTCGGTCAGCCTTGGTGGCGCCGTCCAGCGCGCGCAGGTCCAGTACCCGGGCGGCCTGCATGCCCGCTATCGCTGGGCCGGCACCGGCCGTGCGGCTGAAGTGTTCGCCATCTCGGAAGCACTGGGCCGGCTGCTCGACCTGGGCCCGCTGGTGGCTGCTCAGCCGGATCGGCTGTGCCGTGCCGAGCTCCACGTCGAAGGCCCGCTGGGCGCCTGGACGGCGCGCTTCGCGTCGCTCGTCTACGACGAGCCGCGCGGCGTGGTGTGGGACAGCGCCGGCCTGCTGCTGGTCAAGTACGGCTTCCATCTCTACGCGCTGGGCAACCGCAGCGGCGAGCTTGCCTGGAGCCGCGCGTCGGGTACTCCCATCGTGACCGTGCTGGCCTCACCGCGTCTCGATCACGTTCTGCTCCAGTCGGAGGTCGAGACGCTGGCCCTGCGCCAGACGGGCGAGGTCGTCTGGCGGGCGGCGCACAGCGAGGTCATCGTGGCTGCCGAGCTGCTGGCCGGCAACCTCGTGCTGACGGGCTACGCGGGCCAGCACATCGGGCTCGACGCACGTTCTGGCCAGCCCAGCCTCGGCTGAGGCGACGGACCAGCGCGTTCGTGGCGGCGACTGCCGTTTGTGGACGGATGGTGGACAGACCGATGGGCGGGCACTGCCTTTTGTGGATAACTCCGTTGACCGCCCCACGCACCCGACCTAACGTTGGTCTCAGCCCGGAGGGGCCAAAATCGAGGCTAGTGACAGAGATCGCATCAACGTCCACGCCGCGTGACGGTCACTCCGGGTCTTTTGCTGTCCCTCGGCTCAGCCCGACGGCTCCGGCATGATCGACCTGTTGCTTGGCGGCCTGTCGCTGGCCTGCCTGGCACTCGCCGCCGTGCTGCTGCGACGAGTGGGCCCGGGCTATCGCGTGGCGCGCCTGCTGGCCGCCACGCCCCGCCGGAGCCTTGCCCAGGCCATCGACCTGGCGCGCAGCGGAGTGACCGTCTACGTGCGGCTGACGGGACGTATCAGCAGCGACGAGGAGTTCCCCGACGAGCACGATCGGCCGCTGGTCTACCGGCGCAGCCGAGTGGAGATTGCCAACGAGCGCGGGCGCTGGCAGACGGTCAGCCGGGACTCGGAGGCTGTGCCCTTTGGCATCGAGTTACGGGGAGAGTACGTGGCCGTCGAATCGGCCGACCTTGCCGAAGGCCTGGTCGTCGTGCCTCGTGAAGCGCTCGGTGTGGCGGCCGACCTGGCTGCTGAGCTGGTCGCCGGCCACCCGCCGGGGACGCCCAGCCGGTTGGTCATCGAGCAGGTCTCGGCCGTCGAGCAGGCCACGGTGGTGGGGGTGCCGGTGCTCTCCGTGAGCGAGGGCGGAGGCGAGGCGCCTACGGTCCGGGCGGGGCTCGGACGGCCGCTGATCCTGACCACCCTCGACGAACCCGCCGCCATGCGCCTGCTGGCCGCCGGCCGACGCAGGCTGGTGCTGGCGGCCACTGCCGCGATCGCGGCCGCGCTGGTCCTCGCGCTGGCCGCCGTGGTGGCGTTCCTGGCCCTCGGCTGAAGTTGCCGCGTGCTACGCTCGCGGCGGTGTACCCGGCGCAACGGCGGCAGGCCGTGCAACCGTCAGCAGCTGGTCCCTGGACCGTCATCCTGGGGACCGGCCTGGTGGTCTCCCTGGCCTTGGGGCTGGCTCAGCCCGCCCTCGCCGCCGAGCCGTCACCGCTGCTGATCGACCCGCTGGATCCGCGCGCCGAGGGGGAAGGGCCCGGGCTGGTGGGTGATCCGCTCCTCGCTCTTGCGGTCGTGTTCGTGCTGGGCCTGCTGGCCGCCGGCACGGCGGTCCTCTTCGTACGCCTGACGCAGCACCGGTGAGCGGTCGCACGGGTCCGGCCCGGCCGGCAGGCGGTGCAGCCCGGCCCAGGCCGCGGGTGATGGCTCGGCCGGCCGGCGAGGTGCGGCGGGCCACCGTCCCGGCCCTCGCCCGGGAACGCCGGGGCGGCGCCGGTGGGGGCCCGCGTTACCTGCCGCCGTTGTTGCTGGCCGGGCTTTGCCTGGCCCTGCTCACCGGCTGGTGGGCCCTGCCCGCGCTGAGCGCGCTGCCCGGACCGAGCGGCACGCCGGCGCGCGATGGCACGGCCAGCCAGGCTCTTGGCCAGCCCATCGCCAGACCAACGGCCCGACCCACGGCTCGCCCTGGCCCGGCTTTCGGGGGACGCACGGCCGAGCCCGCCCCGCCGGCCGTCGCGCCGGCTTCGCCACGACCCTCGCCGCGCAGCGCGGCCAGTCGCGTGCCCACCCTGGCAACGCCCCGTCCAGCGGGGTCGGCGCCGGACAATGCCCAGGACTTCGATCGGCGCGCACAGGTAGTGCCGATGGGCTTCCCGCTCAAGCGCTCGACGGACTATCGCTACCGCGACAACTGGGGCGACCTGCGCGCGGGCGATGCCGAGCATTACAACCACGCGCACTCCCGTCGGGAGGGGGACGTGCGCCGCGCGCACGACGGCATCGACCTCTATGCCAAGCGCGGCGAGCCGGTGCTGTCGCCTTTCGACGGGATCGTCATTGATCCCGCCACACGCTGGCAGCCTTGGCACCGCGCCCGCTACGGGCGCACGGCGGTCGTGCTGAGCCGGGAGCCGACCAGTGAGGGCTACGTCGCCCTGCTGACCCACCTCGACCGGCTGTGGGTCCAGCCCGGGCAGGTCGTCCGTCGGGGCGAGGTGCTGGGCACGGTCGGATCGACGGGCAACGCCGAGGGCGGCCGCGCACACCTGCACTTCGAGCTGCGTGCCCCGTTCGCCATCGGCTGGCGACAGCTCGGCGAGGAACGGCTGGTGGATGCCTTCAACCCCTTCCCGTCCCTTATCGCGGCGGATCCGAAACGGTCGGACTGAGGGCGGCGGGACCATCGGCCCATTGGCAGGTGCTGTGAAGAATTCCTAGGCTCGCCGCAGGCGGTGCAAACGCGCCGACCTACCGAAACCTCCACGGGAGCCTGGCCACGTCCACCATCGCCGACACCCCCCTGCTCAGCGTCACCGGTGCCGCCCGGGTCCTTGGCGTTCACGCCAACACCGTGCGCGCCTGGACCGACCAGGGCCGGCTGCGCTGCCTGCGTATCAACGAGCGGGGCGACCGGCGCTATTCATCGGGCGATCTGCAGGCCTTCCTGACCCGCGCGCGGCGCTCGGCGCCACCTGCGGCGGACTCAGTGGCCGCGGCCGAAGTCGAGCAATCACCTGCCGGTTTGACCGCGGGGCTGCTGCGCAACCTCACCGAGCTGACCTTCGAGCCGGCCGAGCCCGAGCAGCTGCTGCGCGCGACCGCCTCGGGACTGGCCAAGGCGGGCTACGTTGCTGCTGCCTACGCTGCGCCCGACGGCCGGCGACTCCAGCTGATGGGCAAGCGCACCCGCGATGACAGCCTGCTGGCGCGCGTCCGGCGCGAGCTCGTCGCCACCACCGACTTGAGCGCCCGTGGAAGCCTGCGTGGCTACGCGCTGCCGCTGGGCCCCGGGGCCGTAGAGGGCGTGCTGGTCGTCTGGCGCCGCAAGGCGGGCACGCCTGAGGTCCAGGTGCGGCTCGAGCTCGATCTGCTGGCGTCGCTGGCCGGCCAGCTGGCCACTGCCATGGCGGCCGGCCGACGGGAGGCCGAGATTCGCGAGGAGCGCCGGCGGGCCCAGATACTGCAGGCCGTCAGCAGCGACATCAGCTCGCAGCTCGATCTCGGCCGGATCATGAGCCGGCTGTTGAGCTATGCCTCGGACCTTTTCGGCGCGGACCATGCCGGCGTGCTGCGCAGACTGCCCACCGGCGGCTTCGTAGTTGACCACGCCGTCAACCTGTCCTTCGAGTTCCGCCAGGCGCTCGAGCATGCACCGAACCTCCCCCTTACCCAGCGCGCCTTCGAGGAGGGCCGCACCGTCAGCGCCGTCGACTACCCCGACGACCCGCGCGGCGGGCCGCTGCGCCGGGCGCTTTTGCGCGAGGGCATCAACACCGTCACCGCCGCCCCGCTGGCCTCGGACGGCGAGCTGCTGGGCGCTCTGCTGATGTACCACGACCGCCGCCATCACTGGCAGACCCGGGACCTGGAGTTGCTCGACCAGTTGGCGCGCATGGGCGCCGTGGCCGTCAACAACGCGCGCAACTACGGCCAGATGGCAACCTGGGCCGCGCAGCTGCAGTCCATCCAGCAGCTGGGCGCACGGCTTACCCGGCTCAACAGCGTGCACGACATCGGCCAGGCCATCGCCGCCGAGCTCAACCAGCTGATCGACTACCACAACGTACGCGTCTACCGCGTCGAGGGCGCCGAAGTGCTGCCCGTGGCCTGGCGCGGCGAGGTGGGCGTCTACGACGGCGAGGACGGCTCGCAGCTGGTCGTGAAGGTGGGCCAGGGCATCACCGGCTGGGTGGCGCGCTTCGGCGTGGCCCAGTACCTGCCCGATGCCGCCGCCGACCGGCGCACGGAGACCATCCCGGGCACCGAAGACGACATGGACGAATCGCTCCTGCTGGCGCCGATGCTCTACGAGGACGAGGTGATCGGCGTGATCGTGCTGGCCAAGCTGGGGCTGCACCAGTTCACCTCCGACGATCTGCGCCTGCTGGAGATCTACGCCTCGATCGCCGCCCAGGCAATGGCCAATGCAGACGTGACCGAGAAGCTGCGCGCGCAGTCGGAGGAGCTCGCTCGCCAGCTGCAGAGTCAGCGCGAGCTGCTGCGGGTGACCGAGTCGATCCTGAGCACGCTCGACGCCCAGCAGCTGCTCGACGAGATCGCCGTGCGCCTGGGCACTCTGCTCCACGTCGACAACGTGGCCGTGCACCTGCACGATGAGGAGAACGCGCGTTTCCGGCCCATCTTCGCGCGCGGCGTGCACGCCGAGATGTACATGGCCACTGCCTTCGCCGACGACGAGGGTCTCTCCGCCCATGTCCTGCGCAGCGGCGAGGCCGAGCTGGTGCAGGACGTGCTGGCCGATCCACGAGTGGTCCACTTCAGCGAAGTAGGGCCACAAGCGGGCGCCCTGATCATCGCCCCCCTGCGCTCGCGCGAGCGCGTGTCGGGACTGATCACGATCCACCGCCTTGGTCCTGAGGCGCGCTTCAGCGCGGAGGAGTTCGAGCTGGTCCAGCTGTTCGCCGGCCATGCCTCGGTGGCGCTCAACAACGCCCAGGCACATCGCGCAGTCGAGCTGCGGGCGGAGACCGACCCGCTGACCGGCCTCAAGAACCATGGTGCGCTGATCGAGCATCTCGACTACCACACGGAGCGGGCCACGCCGTTCGCGCTGCTGATGATCGACCTGGACGGCTTCAAGGTCTACAACGACGCGCGGGGGCACCAGGCGGGCAACGTGATGCTCAAGAAGCTGGCCGGCGTCCTGCGCAGTTCGTGCCGGCAGGCCGACGAGGTCTTCCGCTACGGCGGGGACGAGTTCGCCATCATCCTGCCCGGCACTTCGCTGGACGGCGGCCTGAGCGTGGCCCACAAGGTGCGCAAGGCGGTGCGCGCCGCGACGCGCGCTCCGGGGGAGCCGCTGATCACCTGCTCGGTGGGGATCGCCGCCTACCCGGACGACGGCGCGACCGATAACGCCATCCTGCTGGCAGCGGACCGCGCCTGCTACGTCGCCAAGCGCGCCGGCCGGGATCGGGCCGCCACGGCCGCCGATGCGCTCGCTCTCCATGGCGACGCCGCTCCGCCGCGCGAGCCAGAATCTATAGAGAGCTACTCGGCCGCCTGAGCCTCGGCGGCGCCGGCCGTGACGCGCGGGCTGGGCCGCGAGATGGTCAGCGCCGCGCCCTCGACGAGGCGCAGGGCCTGCGCCGCCGAGCCCTGATTGCGGGCCAGGCACAGGCGCCCGTACGAATCCTCGTAGAGCAGGCACTCCCCCACGCCCACGTCACCGAAGGTCCGCGCCCAACGCACATGTTCTACCTTCCGCCGGCTGCCTGGCCCGCCGCGCAGGGCCAGCTCGTCCCCGCGCTGGAGCGGCCCGAGTGCCTCGAACAGGTCCGCCGTCAGCCCGGCCAGCTTGAGGTTGCCGAACGTGTCGCGGTAGATAACAGCTGTCTCCAGCTCCCCCTCGCGCACGCCGACGCGCGGCCAGTCGAGCCCCGCCAGGCCGGCCGGGTCGACCGGCGCGCCGATGTGCTCGAGCGGCAGGCCCAGGGCGAGGTGGGCCGCCGCCGGCGAGAACAGGTCGCGCCCGTGGAAGGTCGCGCTCAGCACGGGCAGCAGGTACTGCGTGTTCTCGATCGCATGGCAGCGCACGATGCCGCCCAGCCGCTCCGCGCCGGGCAGCAGCAGGCCGTTGTCCGGCCCGACCAGGTAGTCGCCCCGCGCCGTCTCGATCGCGATCGGGCGCCGGCTACCCCCCACACCAGGGTCCACCACCGCCGCGTGGGCGCCGATCGGCATGAAGGGCAGCGCGCACCACAGCAGCAGCGCGCCGTGGCGGATGTTGAACTTCTCCACCTCGTGGCTGATGTCGACGATCAGGGCGTCGGGCGCGATGCTCAGCACGACACCCCGGCAGATGGCCGGCGATGGGTCGCGCAGGCCCCAGTCGGAGAGGAGGCTGACGAAGGGACGGTTCCACTCGCGCGGGATGCGCGCGGCGGCGGGGCTGGTGATGACGCGGGTATAGCGACGACTCATCGTCGGGATGGTAAGCGGTATCCGGCCTCCGCCACATGCCCTCCGCCACTTTGCGGCGCCCCCGGCTTCCGCGAACCGTTACCGTGTTGCCATGGTCATGATCCCCGCCCAGGAGCGCGCCTCGGCCAAGTGGGACCGCGCCGCGCGCTACCTGCGCATCGCCAACATCCTCTCGGCCCACCCGGAGGGCCTCGGGGCGCAGGCGATCGCCGACCTGATCGGCGTCTCGAAGCGCACCGTTTACCGCGACCTGCAGTCGATGGAGATGGATGCCGGCCTGCCTATCTGGCAGGACGGCGGCAAGTGGGGCCTGGAGGGCGGCGCCTTCCTGCCGCCCCTGGCGCTGACGCTGCACGAGGCGACCACGCTCTTCCTCGCCGCCCGGGTGCTGGCCAAGGCCAGCGACGAGCACGACAGCGAGCTGATCGGCGCCTTCGTCAAGCTGGCGCAGGTGCTGCCGCCCGTGCTGGCCGAGCACATCCAGGCCACCGCACTGGCCTTCTCCGAGACGCCGCGAAACGAGCGCTTCACCCGCGTCTTCCGCGTGCTGGCCGAGGCGTGGGCAGGCCGGCGCGTCGTCGAGATCGAGTACGGAGCCGGCGTCTATGACCCGGGCCGAGCGCCGCGCCGCACGCGGGTCCGCCCGTGGGCGATCGAGCCATCGGCGTTGACCCACGCGCTGTACCTCATCGGCTGGGACGAGTCCCGCGAGGCGCGACGGACGTTCAAGGTCGAGCGCATCCTGAGCGCGTCGCTCACGCCTGAAACGTTCGAGCCGGAGGGTGGGGGCGCGCCCGCCATCGACATGGCCCGTGCCTGGGACGTGATTGCGGACGAGGAGCCCGTGGACATCGTGCTGCGCTTCTCGCCTGCCGTCGCCCGGCGCGTGGCCGAAACGCGCTGGCATCCCTCGCAGGAGCTGGAGGAGCAGCCCGACGGCTCGCTCATCTGGCGCGGGCGGATCGCCGGCTCACGCGAGATCCGCATCTGGATCCTGGGCTGGGGCGCAGACGCCGAGGTGCTCGAGCCAGCGGAGCTGCGCGCAGAGGTGGCCGGGGAGATGCGTCGCGCCGCGCAGCGTTACGGGTGAGTCGTCTCGACCTTCTCCGGCAGCGCTCGGGCGGCGGCCTCGAAGCGGCCCAGCCAGTGCTCCCACAGCGCGCGGTGCAGTTCGACCTGTCGGGCGTTGGGCAGGCCGACATGGCGCAGCGTGACGTGCGTCCGCGCCCCGTGGTCGATGGCGTCGATGGCGACCACCGTCGTCACGCCCAGTGACTCGTCCTGCCAGTCCCAGGTGAAGCTGATGTGCTGCGGCTCGTCGATGGCAAGCACCTTGCCCTGGGCCACCGCCTCGAGCAGGCGCACGCGCAGCGCGCCACCGACGCGCGGCTCCAGCTCAGCCTCGTCGAGCCACCGCGACAGGCCTTCGGACGTGGCCAGCAGGCTGTAGACCGCCACGCGCGGGGCGTCGACCTCGGTCTGGAGCTCCACCCGATCGTTCACTCCGCAGCCGCCGGTGCCATGGGTGTCGGACGGAAGCGGAACCAGGCCCAGAAAGCAGCCGAGAAGATGGCGAAGCCGGCCACCAGCACGACCATCGTCAGGAAAGAGCCGCGCGTGGCGTCGGCCATGTAGCCCGTGCTGGGGTTCAGCAGCACGTGGGCGAAGGCCAGCGTACCCACTCCAAGCAGCACCGCCCATACACGCCGGTTCCAGGCGTAGACCACGCCACCGGGCATGAAGCGCAGGGGCAGCATCGAGAAGACGGCCGCCTCGAAGCCGGCAACTACGACGGTCACCGCCGCCGTTTCGAGGGCCACGTCGAACAGGCTTGCACCCACCGTGTCCGCCGCGCGCAACAGGGCCAGCAGGAGCCAGGCGGCGCCGGCAGTGGCCAGCAGCACGCCGGCGGCGATGGCCTCCACTTTGCCCTCGTCCGCGCCCAGCCCGCGGGCGAAGAGGAAACCGACGATCAGGCCGTAGAGGTAGCCCGGCTGGAAGTCGGCCAGCCGGCTGAGCAGCACGCAGGCCACGCCGACGACCAGCGTGGCGGGCAGCGCGCGCGCCACCAGCCCGATACCGCGCGAGCGGGCGAAGAAGAGCAAGGGTAGCCAGCGGGCCAGCACGATGACGGCCAGGCCGGCGGCCAGGCCGGCGAAGGTGGCCAGCGTGTCCGCGCCGATACCCAGCGTGGGATCGAGGAAGAGGTAGAGCAACGCGCTCAGCAGCACGAAGGCCAGCAGCCCGAGCGGGGTGCGCCAAAAGTCGGTGGCCGGGCGGGCGGCCACTTCCGCAGGATCCGCGTCGGCGCCAGTGGCTGGAGCGGCGACGACGGGCGGCACCGGCGCGCTCGCCTCGGTCGGCGCGGCTATGGCGCTAGGTGCGAGCTCGGCGCCGGGCTCTGTTTCGAGCGGCAGGCCTCCGGCGGTGGCGCCTCCGGGCAGATCGGCGCCCGCCGTCGGAACGGCGCTCGACGGCGCGGCTCTGCGCGCTGCCCAGGCACCCCGCGCTCGGAAGGCGAGCGCCCTGCCGCCTGCCGCCAGGCGTGCATTGGCACGCCCGACGCCGGCCATAACCCGTTCGTAGTTTGCCTCGAGCGTGTTGTTGAACAGTGCGGATGGGAAGGGCACCAGCAGCACCACGCCCGCGGCGATGGCCACGCTCTGGGCGACCACGACCGGGTCGAGTGAGATGGACAGCGGATCCGGCACGGACTGGCGCAGCGGCTGCTGGATGCCCGCCCGGCCGACCGGCGAGAAGAACGTGTCGTGGGAGATGGCGACCGAGCCGCCGGCAGCCACCTGCACCGTCCAGCTCAGACCCGCGCCGTTATCGAGTAGCAGCTCGCAGTCGCAGCGGTTGGGAAATGGCTGCTGCGCGGCGATGATCGACCAGACCTCGCCGAAGCTGCCCTCGAAATAGCGGCTTCCCTCCGTCAACGGCACCCACTGCTCGATGCGCGAGCCCGCCTCGAGTGACGTTACGCAGGCCGGCGCCCCGCCATCGACCCGGCCGTAGCCACGGTCCGACTCCTGCAGAAAGCAGTCGGCAGCCCGGTAGACGGTCAGTGTGCGGGCGGCCTGGCCCAGGTTGCTGATGCTCAGGTCGGTGCGGTAGGCCTGCGAGCCGACGACGTAGCTGTCGGTCTGCTCGAGACGCAGGCTGGTCTCCGCCGCGTCGACCACGGTCACCACGCGGAAGGGGTCCTGCGCCGTGCCGCTGCCTGCGGGCGCCGCCTGGTTGACCGGCGCCCATGGCGTCAACCTGCCGAAGAGTGACGCGGAGGGGACTTCCGCCGGGCCGAACAGCGTGCCGTCAACGGCGACGAACGTGCCACACGCGCCGGTTTCCGAGGAGCCCGGGAAGAACTCGAAGGCGGCGTCACCGCGATAGGCCACCTGGCAGTTCAGGTCCGGCGTGACGATGATCCGGGTGAGCGGCCCGTCCGAGGCGATTTCGCTCTGAGCGGCGGCGGGCAGCGGTATGAGCAGCAGACCGGCGCCGGCAAGGTAGGCGGCGAAGAGCAGCCGCGCCGCGCGCGCCGCGACCCTCGACGGGCGGCCCCGCTTGAGGCCTAGCTTGCCTGACTCCATTGCGCTCCCTCGGGCTGACGTGCCCGACAGCATATGAGCCGCGAGGTCGGCCTGCCAGCCCCCCGTGCTGACTTACAGCTGCTTGACGGCGCTGACCAGCTGGGTCAGGCCCTCACGCGCGTCGGCAAAGAGCATGCCCGTCTTGGGATCGAGGTAAAGCTCGTTGTCGATGCCCGCATAACCCGGGCGCATGGAGCGCTTCATGACCACGATGCTCTTGGCCGCGTCCACGTCGAGGATTGGCATACCGGCAATGGGGCTCTGAGGATTGTTCCGAGCGGCGGGATTGGTAACGTCGTTCGCGCCGATGACCAGGGCCACGTCGGTCCGCGGGAACTCGGGATTGATGTCGTCCATTTCACGCAGCTGGTGGTAGGGCACGTTGGCCTCGGCCAGCAGCACGTTCATGTGACCGGGCATGCGGCCGGCGACGGGGTGGATCGCGTAGCTGACCTCGATGCCGCGGGCCTCGAGCAGCTCGGCCAGCTCGCGGACCGCGTGCTGCGCTTGGGCGACCGCCAGGCCGTAGCCGGGCACGATGATCACCTTCTGGGCGTAGGCCAGCTGGATGGCAACGTCGTCCATGCCGACTTCGCGAATGTTGCCGCCAGGGCCGCCGGCGGCGGCCCTGGCCGCCCCCTCACCGCCACCGAAGCCGCCCAGCATCACGTTGAGCACCGAACGGTTCATCGCGTCGGCCATCAGCTTGGTCAGGATCGCGCCCGACGCGCCGACCAGCGCGCCGGCAATGATCAGCACCGCGTTATTGAGCACGAGGCCGGCCATTGCCGCAGCGAGACCGGTACCAGAGTTGAGCAACGAGATGACGACGGGCATATCGGCCCCGCCGATCGGCATGACCATCGTCACGCCAAAGAGCAGCGCGGCAATGACGACAACGGCGAGGATCAGGATCTCACTCCCGGCCACGTTGATCACGCCCAGGGCGTTCAGCATGAGAGCCAGCGTGCCGCCCAGCGCGACGATGGCGAGGCCGGCCGTCAGCACTCGCGAACCGGGGAAGGTGATCGGCTGGCCACTGATCAGTCCCTGCAGCTTGCCGGTGGCGATGACCGAGCCTGAGAAGGCCACGGAGCCGAGGATGGAGCCGAGCACCACGAAGATGTTCAGCCAGACGTCGGCCGCATGCCCCTCTGCGACCGCCGTCATGTAGTCCTCGATCGCGATGAGTCCGGCCGCGCCTCCACCGACGGCATTGAAGATGCTGACCAATTGGGGCATCGCCGTCATCTTCACGCGCCGGGCGCTGTACCAGCCCAGCCCGCCGCCGATGAGCGTGCCGACGATGATGATCGGCCAGGCCAGCCCCTCCACCCGGCCTGTGACCGGCGAACCGATGACTATGAGTTGGACGGCGGTGGCAAGGACGGCGATGGTCATGCCCACGGCCGAGATCCGGTTGCCCCGTCGGGCCGTGACCGGCGAGTTCATCTGGTGCAGGCCGACGACGAAGAGGGCAGCGGCAAAAACGTAGGTGAAGTGGATGATGGTCTGGAGCGTCTGGGGATCCATTGCCGTCAGCTTCCCGCCTGCTCGTCGGCGTCGGGCTCTGCCTTGGCCGGCGCCTGGCGGCGTTTGAACATCTGCAGCATGCGGTCGGTGACGACGTAGCCGCCAACCACGTTCATGGCCGCGAAGGCAACTGCCACGAGGGCCAGGATCTGGCTGAGCGGTTCGCTCGCAGTGGCGGCGATCAGCATCGAGCCCACCAACACAATGCCGTGGATCGCGTTGGCGCCGGACATGAGCGGCGTGTGAAGGGTGGCCGGCACCTTGCTGATCACCTCGAAGCCGACCAGCACGGCCAGGATGAAGATCGTCAGCGCGGCGACCAGCTCGGCGCTCATCGGGCGGCCTCCGCCGTGCGCTCGAGCGCCTCGCGCGTCTGTTGCTGGACGACCTGGCCGTCGTGGCTAATGACCGTCGCCGCCGTGATCTCTTCCTCCATGTCGTAGCTCATCTGGCCGTCCTTCAGAAAATGCAGCAGGAAGGTGCTCAGGTTGCGTGCGTAGAACTGGCTGGCCCCGGCCGGCATGGTGGCGGGCAGATTGGTCGGCGCCATGATCGTCACGCCGTTGTCCGTGACGACCGTCTCGTCGGGCTTGGACAGCTCGACGTTGCCGCCCAACGCGCTGGCGGCCATGTCGACGATGACTGAACCGGACTTCATGCCCGCCACGGCAGCGGTGGTGACGAGCAGCGGCGGACGGCGCCCGGGGACCTGGGCGGTGGTGATGATCACGTCCATGCCGCCAATGTGGTCGTTGAGCTCGCGCTGCTGGGCCTCGCGCTCCTCGGCCGTCAGCTCGCGCGCGTAGCCGCCCGTGCCGGTGGCGTCGGCGACGGACTTGAGCACCAGGAACTGCGCGCCCAGCGACTGAGCCTGCTCCCTCGTCTCCGAGCGCACGTCGTAGGCCTTCACCACGGCACCGAGACGGCGGGCTGTCGCGATGGCCTGCAGCCCCGCCACGCCGATGCCCAGAATCAGCACGTTCGCCGGCCGGGCGGTGCCGGCGGCGGTGGTCAGCAGCGGGAAGTAGCGGCCGTAGGCCTCGGCGGCGATGAGGACCGCGCGGTAACCGCCCACGTTGGCCTGCGACGAGAGGGCGTCCATCGACTGGGCGCGGCTGAGGGTTCGGGGCAGGGCGTCCAGGCTGATTGCCGTCACGCCGGCGTCGGCCAGGCTCTTCATGGCCGTCGGGTCGATCAGTGGCTGCAGCAGGCCCATCACCACCTGCCCGCGGCGCAGGCGCTTGACGTCGTCGGGCGAGGGCCGCTGCACGCCCAAGATCACGTCGGCCTGGGCGAAGAGCTCGGCGCCGGGCACGATACGCGCGCCGGCGTCGACGAAGGCGCTGTCCGGGATGGCCGCGCCCGCGCCGGCACCCTGCTCGACGAGCACCTCGGCGCCGGCGGCGGTCAGCTTGGCGAGCGCCTCCGGTACGAGCGCCACGCGCCGCTCGTTGGGCGCGCGCTCTTTCACGACTCCGATCTTCATGCAGGAACCCCTGGGCGACGGGTGAGGAAGTGCAGCGCGAAGGATAGCCGGACATAGCCCGCCCTGTCGCGCGAGGCGTCCCGCAGCCGGCCGTCATCGGGCGCTAACCTCCGCATGTGGGTCACCCGCTGGTCGACGAACTGGCCCGTCAGCTGCCCGAGATGCGCCTGCTGACGGATCCCGCGGACACCGAGTCCTACCGCTGGGACGAGACGGAGTACATGCGTCCCGGCCGGCCGCTGGGCGTGGCCTTCCCGCGCTCCACCCAGGAGGTCGTCCAAATCGTCCGCCTGGCCGCGACCCACTCCACCCCGCTCGTGCCCCGCGGCGCCGGCACCGGTCTGTCCGGCGGCGCGATCGCGGTCGAGGGCGCCCTCAGCGTCGTCTTCACCCAGATGAACAGCATCGTCGAGATCGACACCGTCAACCTGACCGCCACCGTCCAGCCCGGCGTCATCAACGCCGAGCTCGGCCGAGCCGTGGCCCCTCACGGACTGTTCTACCCGCCGGACCCGGCCAGCTTCGAGATCTGCACCATCGGCGGCAACCTGGCCGAAAATTCCGGTGGCTTGCGCTGCGTGAAGTACGGCGTGACGCGCGACTGGGTGCTCGGCCTGGAGGTCGTGCTGGCCAGCGGCGAGGTCATCCGGACCGGCGGCAAGAACGTCAAGGACGTGGCCGGCTACGACCTGACCGGCGTGTTCGTGGGCTCGGAGGGCACGCTCGGCCTGATCACCGAGGCGACGCTCCGCCTGCTCCCCCAACCGGCACCCAAGCTGACCATGCTGGCCTTCTTCCCCAGCGTGCCGGCGGCGGGCGCGGCGGTGGCCGGCATCACCGCCGCCGGCGTCGTGCCCGTCACGCTCGAGTTGATGGACGCCTTCACCATCGCGGCCGTCGACGACGTGCACAAGCTGGGCCTGGACCGGACCGCGGCGGCCATGCTGATGGTCGAGTCGGATGCCGGCGGCGCAGCGGCCGAGGCCGAGCTGAGCGCCGCGGAGGCGGCCTGCAACGCCGCCGGCGCCACCTCCATCGTGCGCGCGCAGGACGAGCAGGAGGCCGACTGGCTTCGCCAGGCGCGGCGAGCCGCCCACGGCGCGCTCGAGAAGGCCGGCGTGGCGCGCATGGACGACGTGGGCGTGCCGCGCAGCCGCATCCCCGAGATGCTGGCCCACATCGAGCGCATCTCGGCCGCGCATGACCTACGCGTGGGGGTCTTCGGTCACGCCGGTGACGGCAACCTGCACCCGACCTACATCGTCGAGCGCGACGATCCAACCGCTGAAGCGCAGATCGACGCCGCGCGCGACGAGATCTATCGCGCCGCCCTGGCCCTGGGCGGGACCGTCAGCGGCGAGCACGGCACGGGCGTGGCCAAGAAGCGCTACCTCGAGCTGCAGCGGGGCCCGGCCGCCGTGGCCGTCATGCGCGACATCAAGCGCGCTCTGGATCCCCTCAACCTGCTCAACCCCGGCAAGATCTTCTGACTCCGCCGGCCGCGAGCTGGAGCTGTACGAGCAGCCCGCAAGAGGCCGGGCCTCGTGGCGTGCCGGCCATGACTGCCCGCCGAATCACCGTACGATCCGCCAGGTGACAGCCGTGGAGAGGGACCAACCGCACGTGCCGCCCGCTCTCGTGCTGGGCACGCTGGCCACGCTCGTGATCATCGTCGTGGCCAACAACAGCATGGGCTCGCTCGCCCAGCCGGACATCGCCTCTGCCTTTGGTGTCGGGCCGGCCGACGTGGGCTGGGTAGTCTTTGGCTACAGCGTCAGCTTCGCCGTATCGACCGCCATCTGGGGCGCCATCGGGCGGCGTTTCGGGGTGGGCCGCGCGCTGAGCGTGGCCATCGTCATCCTGGCGCTGACCAGCGTGGCGGCAGCGGCCGCGCCGGACCTGGCTCTGCTGATCGCCGCGCGCGTGGCGCAGGGCTTCGGATCGGGCGCCATTCCCACGCTGGGCAATGCGCTCATCGGGCGCCACTATCGCGGGCCGACCAGGGCTGCGGCGCTCGGCGTGATCGTGGGCGCAGTGGGCACGGGCCTGGCCATTGGTCCGCTGCTGGGCGGCGTGCTGCTCGACGCGATCGGCTGGCGGGCGGTGGTGGGCCTGGGACTCCTGACGGCGCCCACGGCGCTGCTCGTGCTGCGTTCCGACCCGCATCCCGGCGACGCCCGCGACAGGATCGACCTGCTGGGGGCAGTGCTGGTCGGCTCGGCGGCGCTGGCCGCCGTCGTGCTGCTCAACCGGCTGCCGGTGGAGGGCATCGGCCCGCTGACGATCGCGGCCTTGCTGGTCTTGCTGTTCGCCCTGCCGGCCGCCGGCTGGCACAGCCTTGTGCGCGGCGGCTCGTTCATGCCGCGCGCCGTCATCACGGAGCCAAGCTACCGCCGGCTGGTGGCGCTGGGGGCGGTGGGCATGAGTGCCTTCCTCGGCTCACTGGTCATCGTGCCCACCGCCGTCGAGCGGGCGCAGGGCCTGGCCGGGCTCGAGCTCGGCTTGGTCATCCTGCCCATGGCCCTGACCAGTGCCGTCCTCTCGCCCAACAACGGGCGCGTGACCGCACGGCTGGGTGCCACCGCCACTGCCCGGCTGAGCCTGGGGCTGCTGGCCCTTGGGCCGCTGTTGCTGGCCGTCATTGGAGCGGCCGCCTCGCCGCTGGCACTGGCTGCCGCGCTGCTACCCCTGGGCGCCGGCTTCGCCCTGCTGAACGCCCCGCTCATCGACCAGCTGATGACCGTCTTCGAGGGACCCCTGGCACCCGTCGCGGTGGGCAGCTACAACCTCGTGTTCTTCCTGGGCGGGTCTTTCGGCGCCGCCCTCTCGACGGCGCTGCTGCAGGCGCGCGTCAGCCTGCCGCTGCTGCCGCCGGCCGCCTCCGAACCGGGCTTCACGACCGCCGCGCTACTGCTGGCCGCGCTCCCAATTGGTGCTGCGCTGCTCTTGGGACGCAAGCCCACAATCCATAGATGAGCGAGCAGAACATCAACCCGCACGACCCCGGGCCGGACGTCGCTGCCGAGCGTGCCGCGCAGGTGCTGGACGCAGCGGCGCAGGTCATCGAGCTGCCGGACGGCGGCTCCATTCGGGTGGGTACGGCCTCATGGACCGACCCGACCATGACCGCCGGCACGGTCTTCTACCCGGCCGGCACGGAGACGGCCGAGGAGCGCCTGCAGTACTACGCCAGCCAGTTCCCGCTGGTGGAGGTCGATTCGACCTATTACGCGCTGCCAGCCCGGCGGACGGCCGAGCTGTGGCGCGAGCGCACGCCGCCCGACTTCACCTTCGACGTGAAGGCCCACGCACTGATGACGGGCCAGCCGACAGAGACCAAGCGGCTGCCCAAGGCCATCCGCGAGGCGCTGCCCGCTGAGCTGGCCGACAAGCGCCGCATCTACGAGCGCGATCTGCCGGCCGAGCTGCGCGACGAGGTCTGGCGACTGTTCATGGACGGGCTCGAGCCGCTGCGCGAGGGCGGCCAGCTGGGCTCCATCCTGTTGCAGTACCCGCGCTGGTTCTTCCCCATCAGCCAGAGCCGCGACGAGATCCTGCAGGCGAAGGAACGGCTGGGCGATCAGCTATTCGCCGTGGAGCTGCGCAGCGCGAGCTGGTTCAACGAGAAGAACGCGGAGCGGACGACGCGCTTCCTGACCGACAACCAGATCCCCTTCGTGATGGTCGACGAGCCGCAGGGCATGAAGAGCAGCATCCCGCCGATCGTCGCCGTCACGTCGCCTCAGCTGGCCATCATGCGCTTCCACGGCCGGCGCACCGAGACCTGGGAGAAGCAGGGCATCCCGGTCGTCGAGCGCTTCCGCTACCTGTACGAGCGTGATCAGCTGGCCGAGTGGGCGCCCCGCCTGCGCGCGGCCGCCTCTGAGGCGCGCCAGACGCATGTCCTGATGAACAACTGCTACTCCAATTACGGTGCCACCAACGCGCGCGAGCTGGCCCGCCTGCTGGCCGACCTCCGGCCGGAGGACTGACGCCGGCTCAGCGCTCGGGCGACGGCGCCGGCGCGTCCTGGCTCTGCCCGGGCAGGGCGGCCTGCGCCGGGGGCGCCTCGAGCGCACCAACGTCGCGGCCGTCGCGACCGGGGCGGGCTTCCGTGCGGATCACCAGCCCGACCGCAATCACGATCATCGCGCCACCCAGCAGCATGCTCAGGCCTATCTCCTCGTTGAGCACGGCCCAGCCCAGCAGAAGGGCGACGACCGGGTTGACGTACGCATAGGTCGAGACGCGCGAGACGCTGGTCACCTGGAGCAGCCAGGTGTAGGCCGTGTAGGCCAAAATCGAGCCAAAGAAGACCAGGTAGAGCAGCGAGACGACCGATTCGGTCGAGAAGCGCTCCGGCCGCAGGAGGCCCAGCTCGCCGCTCAGCAGGCCGGCAACGGCCAGCCCGGCGCCACCCAGCACGAGCTGGGCGGCTGTCGAGACGAACGGATCCCGCGGCAGCGCCACGCGGCGCGAGTAGTACGATCCCACGGCCCAGCTGGCACCGGCCACCACGAGCATCAGCATGCCCTCCAGGGCGACGCTGCCGCTGGCGCCGCGGGGCAGCACCAGCACTGCCACACCAGCGAATCCGACAAGCACGCCGAGTAGCGTGCCGCGCTGGACGTGCTCGCCGAAGACCATTCGCAGGAGCACCACCCAGAGCGGTACGACGGCGATGATCAGCGCGGCCAGCCCGCTGGGCACGTCACGCTCGCCGAGCATGACCAGGCCGTTGCCACCCAGCAGCAGGGCGAGCCCGACGAAGGTCGAGCCGGCCAACTCGGTGCGGCTCAGGCGCAGGAAGCGGGGACCATGGCGCAGCAGGAGGACGGCGTAGATCAAGGCGCCGGCGACCAGGAAGCGGGCACTCCCCGAGAGCAGCGGCGGCATCGTCTCGACAACCAGCCGGATGGCCAGGTACGTCGACCCCCACACGACATAGACGACGAGCAGCGCGCTCCAGATGAGCCAGGCCGGCGCCCGCCCGTCAGAGCTAGCCACGCTCGCCGCCGCACCGCCGAGCCGCGCCCGCAAGGCGCAGGATGCGCATTGCAAGGCGCCCGAAATCGGGATACGGAGCGCGCACTACGTAGTCGATTCCGTATTACCTCGGATATGCGCTGCGGAGCGGATCGGGCATCGTATGCGTTGTCGAGGTCGGTCGACGATCGTCTTCGACACCACTAGAACATCTCAGCTCAGTCGCCACCCTTACACGGCGGGGTGTGCGGACGAGCGTGGCGGAGCCGGATCGGCGCTGGGGCGCGGTCCGGCTCTCGTCTTTGTGAGGGACGGCACGAACTTGACCACGGCTCCACTCCGGCGAGGCGCATATCATCGCGACATGGAGCTGCTTCGTGAGGGGCGGGACCGGCTCGCGCTGCGGCGGCTGGACATCGTGCTGGTGGGGATCACGGTTGCCCTGCTGCTCGTCACGGCGCTCCTCCTCGTCGATCCGAGCTTCGGTTTCGCCCTGCCCGACCGCTCCCTGGATGTCACTACAAACTCGCTCATCGCGCTGGCCGGCCTCAGCTTGGCGGCACTGGCCCTGGCCCGCTACCGCGAATCAGGACGCGTCTCAGGGTTGTTCCAGAGCAGTGCCTTCCTGCTCATGGCCTGGGTGACGCTGATCAACGTGGCACTCGTCGTCTTCCGCGAGGATGCGCGCTTCTTCCTGACGCTGGGCGGCCCACCCGAGCAGTCGCAACTGCCCTTCTACGTCTGGGCTGTCTCGCGCATCGCCGCCGCCGCCCTGCTGGTGCTGGGCGGCCTCACCGCGCTGATGGCGGTCCAACGGGTGCCGCGTGTCCGTCGCGCCCTGCTCGTGCCGGTGCTGGCCGTCAGTGCTCTGGCGGTGCTGCTGCTGCCGCTGGCCGACCTGCTGCCTCCCTTCGTCGGACCGGCCGGCTATCAGGCCATGCTCGAGGAAACCCGCTTCGCGCGTGTCGTGCCCGACGTCACGCCGCTGGGCGTGACCGCCCAGGCGCTGGCCACCGGCCTGTTCCTGCTCGGCGCTCTGCTCTACCGGCGCTCGTACCTGCGCAATGGACCGGTGCTCGACGGATACCTGGCCGTGGCACTCGTGCTGGCCGCTTTCGCCGAGGTGCACTTCCTGCTCTTTCCGGGCATCTACACCAGCCTCGTGACGACGACCGACGCCTTGCGACTGGCCTTCTTCGGTGTGCTGCTGCTGGGCATCATGGCCGAGTCCCGCTCCGACCTTCGCGCGCTGCGCAGCGCCTACACGGCGCTCGACCGCCTGCGTCAGTCGGAGGCCGAGCGGGCCACGCTCGAGGAGCGGACGCGGCTTGCCCGAGAGCTGCACGACGGCCTGGCCCAGGATCTCTGGTTCGCCAAGCTCAAGCACGAGCGGCTGGTCTCGCACCTGCCCGACGCTCAGCGCGGCCTGGGCCAGGAGGTAGCCCAGGCGCTGGACGCCGCCATCGCCGAGGCGCGCCAGGCCGTGGTCACCATGCGCGCCGGACTGGAACGAGAGCGGCCCTTGCACGAGCTGCTGGCCGAGGCGGTCGAGGACTTCGGCAGCGAATCGGGCCTGCGCGCGGACTTTTCGGCCGCAGACCTGCCCAGCGCCCTGCCGCCGCGCACCCAGGCCGAGGTACTGCGCGTGCTGCAGGAGGCGTTGACGAACGTGCGCAAACACGCCGATGCGACCGTGGTACGGGTCAGCGCGGAGGTGGCCGGCGGTACATTGGTGCTGAGCGTCATCGACAACGGCCGGGGCTTCCGGCCCGACGAAACGAGTGGCGACGGGCTGGGGGTGCAGGGCATGCGCGAGCGGGCCAGGCTGATGGGCGGCGACCTGCACGTGGTCTCCGAGCCGAGCAGCGGCACCGGCGTGCACCTGAAGGTGCCCGTGGCGGAAACGATGGCATGAGCGAGATCGGCGGGCCGCTGCGGGTGATGCTGGTCGACGACCATGCGCTTGTGCGTTCGGCCGTGCGCCAGGCCATCACCGCGCCGGACGTCGAGCTGGTGGGCGAGGCGGCCAGCGCGGAGGAAGCGCTGGCGCTGGCCCCCGTCCTGCGCCCTGACGTGCTATTGCTCGACATCGACCTGCCCGGCATGAACGGCATCCAGCTGGTCCAGGAGCTGGCACCGCGCCTACCCCAGACGAAGATCGTGATGCTGACCGTCTCGGCTTCCGAGCGCGACCTGCTCGATGCGGTCGCCCGTGGCGCGGCCGGCTACCTGACCAAGGACCTCAGCCCTGAGGCGCTGCTGCGCTCCTTGCGCGGCACCCAGCGGGGCGAGCTGGCCATGTCACGCCGTTTCGCCGCACGCGCCCTGCGCCACTTCGCCGACCTGGCTCGCCGCGGCCGGGTCAACCTGGCCGGCGAGGGCGAGCTGATGCTGCTCAGCCCACGCGAGAACGACGTGCTGGCCATGCTGGCCGACGGGTTGACAGATCGTGAGATCGCGCAGGCCCTGACCATCTCCCCGCGCACGGTCGAAACGCACGTCAGCAACATCCTGCACAAGCTGGGGGTGCGCAACCGCGCCGAGGCGGCGCAGCGTTACCGGCAGGGCTGAGGGTCGAGCTTTAGCCGCCGATCAGCGGCCACAGGACCCACAGTACGAGCAGGCCAAGGAAGACCACCAGCAGCGCCAGCGCGATCTGGACGGGGCCCAGCCCACCGACGTCTCCGCCGGTGCGCGGCTGGCGGGCCTGCTGGTCGTGGGAGTGTTCTTCAGGTTCCATTTCGCCGACTCTACGTGGTGCTGCGGACGGCGAGCAGACCATGCCGGCCGGGACCGTTGCACTTCGCTAACGGGCTTGACGACGTGCCGCAGAATGCTCAGGTGGACTGGCGGGCGGGACAGCGCCCCAGCCCGAGCCGCCGCGGCTCAGATGACCACCGTCCCGCCGTCCGCACCTACTCCAGCGCCAGGCGCAGTGCGTCGCCGATCAGCGACTGCACGTCCACGCCGCTGGCGTTGACGAGCACGACCGCGCTCGCGCCGTCGGCCGGCACGTGCACCAGCAGGGCCGTGTAGCCGGGCAATCCGCCGGCATGGCCCCACAGGTCGCGTCCTTCACGCCGGAATAGTCCCACGCCCAAGCCGTAGGCCGGGCTGCCCGGCGCCGGCGCGGTCAGTTCCTCCAACTGGGTGGCGTCCAGCAGCTGACCGCCGGCCAACCCGACCGCGAAAGCCAGCACGTCGGCAGCCGTCGAGCTGAGCCCGCCGGCCGCGGCACCCGAAGTGACCAGCCCGGTGTAGGGGATGATGCGCACGTTCTCCAGGTCGCCGTCGCCGTCGATGTCGTAGTGACCGGCAGTCTCGATGGGCGGCGAGTCCTCCAGCCCCTCCAGGTAGGTGTCGGCCAGTCCGGCCGGTGCGGCGATGCGATCGCGCAACAGGTCCGCCAGCGGCTCGCCGACCACCGCCTCGGCGACCAGGCCGGCCAGCGTGTAGTTCGTGTTGGAGTACGCCCACTCCGTACCGGGGTCGAAGTCGAGCTCACGCTCGGCCACGAACTCGACCGTCTCGCGCGCAGTCCACACCCGGCCGGGATCGAGCAGCAGGCCCTGGCGGTAGGCCGGTTCGGCGGCGAAGTCGGGCATGCCGCTGGTGTGGCTGAGCAGCTGGCGCACCGTCACGCGCTCGGCGTGAGGCGCCCATGGCACGTGCAGGGCCAGGACGTCATCCAGTCCGAGCAGGCCCTCACCGGCGAGTCGCACCAGCAGCGCCGCCACGAACGTCTTGGTGATGCTGCCGATGCGAAAGCGGTGGTCGGCCTCCACGGGGAAGCCGCCCGCGTCGTCGGTCTGGCCGCCGGCAACGACTACCGTCTGGCCGTCCGCCAGGCGCAGGCCCAGCACTGCCCCCGGCGCCCGACTGGCCACCAGCCAGTCGTCCAGCAGCCCCTCGAGCGCCAGCGCGAGCGATGCAGCGTCCGACGGCGGCCCCGCGGACGGCGGCGTGGTCGCGGGCACGCGCGTCGCCGTCGGCGCTGCTGTGAGGAACGGCGTAGGCAAGGCCGGCGGCGGGCTGGCCAAGGCCGGCGGCGGCAGGGTCGTCAGCGGCGGAGGCTCGGCGGCCGGGCTGGGTTGCGGCCCGCTGCAGGCCACCGCCAGCAGCGCGCAGAGCAGGGTGGCGGCGGGCCTCATGCTGGCCGGAGGCCCGCCGTGGCGGTTTGCCGTGGGACGTTCAGGCGCCGACGGGCACCTCGTCGCGCGCCGGCATGTCGACAGCGCTGAGGAAGTTCCACCAGGCGTCGAGCGCCCGGCCGGTTGCCTCCTCGACGGGCTGGGCGTCTGCCTGCGTGGCGTCGTCCAGGAGGCGACCGAGCATCTCGCGCTCCGCCTCGGAATGCTCCACGTCGAGCACGCCGTGGACGACGAAGAAGCTCAGCGCGGGGCCTTCAGTGATGCCGTAGTACTGCTTCAAACCGTCGATCTTGGAGCCGGCCACCTGCGGCACCTGGCGCTCGTAGGCGTAGAGGGCTGCGACAGCGGCGGGCACGGGCGCTTGGCTGCTCAATTCGCCGTACAGCTCGACCAGCGCCTGCGTTGCCTCGTTGCGCTGGGCGCCGCGCACATCCTCGCGCTCCACTCCGATGCCTTCGGCAAAGCGCAGCCACAGTTCGGCGTGGTTCTCCTTGCCGTGCTCCTCGTCCCACAGGTTGTCGAGCAGCTGCTGGCGCACCTCGGGCGAGTCCGTGCGCGTGTGGATTGCCGACAGGTAGCGCGGGAAAGAGGACTCGAAAGCGTAGTACTGGCGAGCGTACTCCTGCAGCGCTTCGCGGGGCAGCGTGCCCTCAGCCCACTTGGTGTAGAAGGGGTGCTTGAGCAGGTGGCGCTCGTCGATCAGTTGGTCGATTGACTCGAGCAGGTTCATGGAGGTGCAGCTCCCTCGTGGACAGGTGTGGTTGTCCGAGCGAGTGTAGCGCGAGAATCGAATGGCCTAGACTTCGCGGCTGATGCTTGTCCGGCTGGGCGCCGGTCTGGGCGCCAACTACTGGAAGCTGTGGACGTCGTCGGCCATCTCCAATTTGGCCGACGGCGTCTTCTTCATCGCGCTGCCTCTACTGGCCATCCGGCGGACCGACTCACCGCTCCTGGTCGCCGGACTGGCCTTCA